>JBPOET010000001.1:0-25251 GCA_051251675.1 Parasphingopyxis sp.
GGTTTAGAGGTATTGGGCAGGCTCGACCGAAAGGCCGGGTCTGCCCAGCTACTCCCTACCCCCAGGCGATTATCCGCCAGCCGCGTTTCTCGGCAGTCTTCCGCAATTTGTTCGTGGGATTGGTGGCGATGGGTTCGTCCGACCAGTCGAAGACGGGCAGGTCCGTCTGGCTGTCCGAATAGAAGCGGACTCGTAAGTCTTCGCGGTTCAGATTCTGTTCTTCGGCCCAGGCCTCGACCATGCGGAGCTTGGCGGCGCCATAGCAGTTTTCGCCATCGATCCGCGGGAGGATCGCACCATTTTCGTCGCGCCGGACCAGCGTTCCGATCACATCGTCGAAGCCCAGCCGCCGGGCAAGCGGCGCAGCGTAAAAGGCATAGGAGGCCGTCGCCAGCACCAGCCTGTGCCCGTTGGCCTTTTCTTTCGCGATCCGCGCCAGCGCCTGGGGGTGGACATTGCCCTCCAGCGTCTGCGCGGCGAAGCTTTCCGCAATCGCCGCCATTTTCTCTGCATCGAGCGACGAACCCAGCAGCATATCCTGCATCAATTCCTTGAGGCGCGCGCGATCAAGAGCGCGGACGAGATAGCCCGCGAAAAGAAACAACAGACCCGGCAGCAGAACCAGCCGCCAGCGCTCATGCCGCCATGCCGCGTGGAGCAGGAAGGGCATATAGGTCGGCCTTTTGGTGATCGTCTTGTCGAGATCGTAAAGCGCGATTTCCGTCATCGTTCCGTTCCATAGCATGATGCGCCGTCTTGCCGAGCGTCGATTTTATCCGCACAAGACAGAGCGATGAGTCTCGAGGCGGATTTTACCGAATTGGACGAGGAGGGCGAGCGCGTCGTGCGCTTTTCCGGCCGATTGACCATAGCCCGGCTCGGCGATGTTCCGCAGCGGCTCGACGCGCTGGCCGTACGCCCGGCGCGGGCCGACGTTTCCGCCGTAGACCGCGTCGACACGGTCGGCGCATGGATCCTCCACAAGCTCAAGCGCGATTATGGCGCCGAGATTGTCGGGGCCAGCGACTTTGCCGAACGCCTGATCCGGCAGGTCACCATTGCCGACGACCCGGCCAAAACCCATCATGACGATGAAAGCCATCTCCGGCGGATACTCCAGAATGTCGGCGAAGCGACGATAGAAGCCCTGTCGAGCCTCAAGGGGTTGCTCGCCTTTTTCGGCGGATTGCTGATCGCCACGGGAACGGTGCTGCGCCATCCGGGCCGCCTGCGCCTCAACGCAGTGGTCCAGCGCTTTGAAACCGTTGGCGTATCGGCCCTGGGCATTGTCGGGCTCATGAGTTTCCTTATCGGTATCGTGATCGCCCAGCAGGGCGCGGTGCAGCTCCGGCAGTTCGGCGCCGAAGTCTTCACGATCAACCTTGTCGGCCGGATCACGACGCGTGAACTGGGCGTGCTGATGACTGCGATCATGGTGGCCGGCCGATCGGGCAGCGCCTTTGCCGCACAGATCGGTTCGATGAAACTGGCCGAAGAAGTGGACGCGATGCGCACGATCGGCGTGCCGCCGATGGAGGCGCTGATCCTGCCGCGCGTCCTTGCCACGACATTGTTGATGCCGTTGCTCGGTTTTTATTCCACGGTTCTGATGATCATCGGCGGCGGGCTTTTGTGCTGGATCGGGCTTGGAATTCCGCCCGAAACCTTCATCCTGCGCCTGCGCGAGGTCGTCCCGATGACCGATCTGTGGGTCGGGCTGCTCAAGGCGCCGGTGTTCGGGATGATAATCGGCCTCGCCGGCTGTTATCAGGGCATGCAGGTGCGCGGGAATAACGAGGAAGTCGGCCAGCGCACCACCGCGGCCGTCGTCCAGGCCATCTTCCTCGTCATCGTGCTCGATGCCTTTTTCGCGGTCTTTTTCTCATCGGTAGGCTGGGGCTAGGCCGGCGATGGGGGACGATCCGATCATCTCCGTTCGCGGACTGCGCAACAGCTTCGGCGAGCATGTCGTGCACGAGAATCTCGACATCGATGTCCAGAAGGGCGAAATTCTGGGCGTTGTCGGCGGCTCGGGCACGGGGAAATCCGTACTGCTGCGCTCGATCATCGGCCTGCAGGAACCGGATCTGGGGGAGATCAGCATCTTCGGCGAACGGATCGACTGTGCCACGGCCGAGGAAAATCTGGATCTGCGCCGGCGCTGGGGCGTGCTCTTCCAGAATGGAGCGCTGTTTTCCACCCTCACCGTGGCGGAGAATGTGCAGGTGCCGATCCGCGAATTCTACAAGAATATCGACGAGAATCTGCTCTGCGAAATTGCGACTTTCAAGATCGTCATGAGCGGCCTTCACGCCGACGATGCCCCCAAATACCCGTCCGAGCTGTCCGGCGGAATGCGCAAAAGGGCGGCGCTGGCGCGGTCCCTGGCGCTCGATCCGGTGCTGCTGTTCCTCGACGAGCCGACGGCGGGGCTCGATCCCATAGGGGCTGCCTCGTTCGACAATCTCATTCTCGAGCTGAAAGAGGCGCTGGGCCTCACAATCTTCCTGATCACCCATGATCTGGATACGTTGCACACGATTTGCGACAGGGTTGCCGTGCTTGCCGACAGGAAGGTGATCGCCAGCGGAACGATCGAAGAATTGCTTGCTCTCGATCATCCGTGGATACAGGAATATTTCAACGGGCCGCGTGGCCGCGCCGCAATGGCAGCGAAAGGTTAAACCGATGGAAAACCGATCGAACCAGATTTTGGTGGGCAGTGTCGTCCTGCTGCTGCTTGCGGCACTCATTCTGTTCACGGTGTGGCTGGCGCGGATCGGCGATGGCAGCGCCAAATCCTATGACATCTATTTTTCGCAATCGGTGGACGGCCTGGCCAGCGGATCGGGCGTCACCTATTCCGGCGTTCCGGTCGGCCAGATCGAGGAGATAACGCTGGTCCCCGACAATCCCGAATTCGTCCGCGTCCGCATCCGGGTGAGTGACGATGTTCCGGTGCTGGAGGGAACCAGCGCCACGATCGAAGGGATCGGCTTCACCGGCGTCTCCCAGATCTCTCTCAATGGCGGCATTCAGGGCGCCGACCCGATCGACGAACTGGGCCCCGGCGGCGTACCGGTTATCCCGACCCGGCCCGGCGCCTTTGGCGAGCTGCTCAACAGCGCGCCGCGGCTGCTGGAACGGTTGACGACATTGACCGAAAGGCTGACCGAGCTGCTGGGCGACCGCAACCAGAATTCGATTGCCGCCATCCTTGAGAACACCCAACGGCTGACCGCGGAACTGTCCGCCCAGGGCCCTGAAATAACGGCAACATTGGCGGAAAGCCGGATCGCGATCCGCCAGGCCGGTGTGGCGCTGGAGCAGATTGGCGAACTTGCTGATACCACAGACAATCTGCTCGGTACCGAGGGCGAGGCGCTGATGCGCGATTTGCGCTCGGCCGTGGCCTCGGCGGAATCCAGCATGCAATCGCTCGATCGCACGATTACGGCTGCAGAACCCGGCCTCAATGCCTTTTCCGAGCAGACGATTCCAGAGATCGGCCAGCTCGTTCGCGATCTCGGAGAGATGTCCGAAGCGATGACGGCGATCTCGCAGCGCATCAACCGCGAGGGTGCGGGGTCGCTTGTCGGAACCGCCCGCCTGCCCGATTATGAGCCGCAATAGGAGCCGATGATGAAACGCCTGATCCCATTGGTCGCTCTGGCCGCGCTTACCGGCTGTGTCAGTTTCGGATCGACGCCGCCGCCCTTCCTGATGACGCTGAGCCCGGATCAGCAGATCGAAAGCGGCGAGAGCCGCTCGGCGACCATGGGTCAGGCCATCACGATCCAGCGGCCGGAAGTCCCCCAGAAACTGATCACCAACCGCCTGCCCGTGCAGACCGGCGAAACGACAATCGCCTATCTGGCCGACGCGCTATGGGTCGATACGCCGAACGAACTGCTGCGCTCGCTGCTGAGCGAGGTTGTGGCGGCGCGGACCGGGCGCGTCGTTCTGGATCCGGCCACCTATTCCGGCGATCCGGGCACGATCATCCGCGGCCAGTTACACGAGTTCGGACTGGACGCGCGGACCAATGAGGTCGTCATCGTCTATGATACGACAATCACCGACAATGCCGGTGTCCGCACGCGGCGCTTCGAGCAGCGGGAACCTGTCTTCGCGCAGGATGCGCAAACGGTAGCCCGGGCGCTCAACCGCGCGGCGAACCGCATGGCGATTGAATTTTCCGACTGGATAGCAGCAGGCTAGCCGCCGCTACCCGAGGCTTTTTGACGCCTGTTCGAACACATCCTTGGACAGGTTGGGCGCCGCCAATATGCGCTCCAGTTCGGCGCGCATCTTCGCGCCCCGCGCTTCGTCGAAACGCCGCCACTTGCCCAAGGGCGGGAGCAACCGCGCTGCGGTTTGCGGATTGATCGCATCGGCTTTCAGTATGAAATCGGCAAGGAAGCGATAACCCTGCCCGGACGCCGCATGAAAGGCCCGCTGGTTGCTGCCGAAAGCCCCGACCAGCGACCGCAGCCGGTTGGGGTTATCGATGCTGAAATCGGCATGGCGGGAAAGCGCCTCGACCGACGCCAGTGTATCCTCGCGGGTCGAAAGGGCCTGCACCATGAACCATTTGTCGAGAACCAGCGCATCGTGCCGATAGCGGTCGTAGAATTGCTCCAGCGCGGGGGCTCGCTCCGGCCATTCGCTGTTGGCCAGCACCGCCAGTGCGGCCTGCCGGTCGGTCATATTATCAGCATTCTCGAACTGCCCGCTCGCCAGGCGCGGCGCATCCGCGCCGCCGCCGGCAGCAATATAACCGAGCGCCATGGCCCGCAGCCGCCTGAGCCCCATCGCCGCCGGATTATAGGCGAAAGCATTGCCGCTCGATGCGGCATAGGCGTCGCGCCAGTCGTCAGCCAGCGTTTCGCCAAGCTCAACGCGCAGCGCCTCGCGCGCCCGGTGGATCGCATCGGGATCGACGATCAGCATCTGATCGCCGATGAAACTCTCGCTGGGCAGCAACACCGCCTCGGCGATAAACGCCTTGTCGAGACCGGGATCGGTCAGGGTTCGGCCCACTGCCTCGATAACCGGCGCATAATCGACGGACCGGCCCGAAACGGCATCGATGATCGTCTCGACCATCAGCTGCTGGATCGCTTCATAGCGCGCAAAAGGATCGTCATCATGGGCGGACAGGAAAGCCAGCGTGGCCGGGTCCTTCTCGCCCTCCATCGCAACGGGCGCCGTAAAATTGCGATTGATCGAAAGCACCGGCCGCTCGGGCAGGCCTTCAAACACGATTTCCTGCTCCGCATCGGTGAGCATCACAAGATGCTCCGCAACGATCGGGCGGCCGCTGCGTTCGCCGAGCAAGGCCGTTTTCAGGGGAATCGCCATGGGCTGTTTGTCAGCTTGCCCCGGCGTTGCCGGAATGCTCTGTGACAGGGTCAATATGGCGCGGGCCGCTTCAGCCTCATACTCGAGCTTTACCGACACCTTTGGCGTGCCCGACTGGCTGTACCAGAGGCGGAACTGGCCAAGATCTACGCCGCTGGCATCCTCCATCGCGACGACAAAATCCTCGCACGTTGCCGCCGTACCGTCATGCCGATCGAAATAAAGATCGGAGCCTTTGCGGAAGTCATGCGGCCCCAATATGGCGTGCATCATCCGGATCAGCTCCGCGCCCTTGTTATAGACGGTGGCGGTATAGAAGTTCGAAATCTCGATATAGCTTTCGGGCCGTACGGGATGCGCAAGCGGGCCAGCGTCTTCGGGGAATTGAGCGGCGCGCAGCATGCGGACATCGCCGATCCGGGCGACGGCGGCCGACCCCTGGTCAGCCGAGAATTGCTGGTCGCGAAAGACCGTGAACCCTTCTTTCAGGGAAAGCTGGAACCAGTCCCGGCAGGTAACCCGGTTGCCGGACCAGTTGTGGAAATACTCATGCGCAACGACCCCGGCAATGGCCTCGAAATCGGCATCGGTCGCGGTTTCCGCGTCGGCGAGGATATAGCGCGAGTTGAAGATATTGAGCGACTTGTTCTCCATCGCCCCGAAATTGAAATCGGAAACGGCCACGATGTTGAACTGGGAAAGATCATATTCGCGGCCATAGACGCGCTCGTCCCAGGCCATGGAATCCTTCAGCGCCTGCATGGCATGGCTGGTCTTGGGCAGGTCCGCCTCGCGTACCCAGATCGCCAGCGCGACCTCCTTGCCCGAACGGGTGACGAATGTATCGCGATTGGCCGACAGGTCTCCGGCCACCAGCGCGAACAGGTAGCAGGGCTTGGGCCAGGGATCTTCCCAGCGCGCCCAGTGGGTGCCGTTTTCGCCGTCCCCGCTTTCGACGCAATCGCCGTTGGAGAGCAGGACGGGAAAGCGCTTGCGATCCGCCTCCATGCGCACGCTGTACTGGGTCAACACATCGGGCCGGTCGGGGAAAAAGGTTATCCGCCGGAAACCCTCGGCCTCGCACTGGGTGCACAATATCCCGCCCGAGGCGTAGAGCCCCATCAGCTGGCTGTTTTTCTCCGGCAGAATCTCGACCAGCGTCTCTACAGTCGCCTCGCTGCCCGTCAGCGGGATGGTCAGCCGCTCGTCGTCCAGCATCCAGTCGCCATCTTCGAGCTTTTCGCCATTGCGCCGGACTTCGAGCAGTTTGAGCCCTTCGCCATCGAGCCGCAGAGGTTCGTCATGCGCTTCGTGCCGAACGACCGTCATGCGCGCGCGGACCAGTGTCCGTTCAGGGTCGAGGCTGAAATCGAGCGCTATCTCGGGCACGAGCCAGTCGGGCGGGAGATAGTCTTGGCGCAGGACGGCGGACGGAAGGGCGGCGGCAGATTGCAAATTGGACATGATTGCCGTCTAATCCTCCCGGACCGGCGGCACAATCACGCTGGCCAAGGAAATCGGGGAGCGGGTCATGATTCTGAGATATTTGGCAATCGCCATGGTTGCGGTATTGGCGATCCTGCCGACAGCGCTTTGGGCCACGACAGGTGGCTTCGATCCCGAAGCGGCAACCCGGGCCTATACCGATACATTGCAGGGCGCAGCCCGCGACCAGTCCGACTCCTATTTCGAAGGCGGTTATTGGCTGATCCTCTGGGGCACGATTGTCGCCGTGATTGCCGAGTGGATCCTGCTGCGGACGGGCCTGTCCGCACGCTTCAGGGATTTTGGGGAGCGGATCACAAAGCGCCGCTGGCTCGTTCCAGCCCTTTACGCCATTCCCTATGCGATCGTGTCGACGCTGATAGTCCTGCCATGGACGATCTACACCGGCTTTGTCCGTGAGGGACAATATGGCCTGATGAATCTGGGCTTCGGAGCATGGCTGGGCGAGCAAGCTATCGGCCTCGGCCTCGGCATCGTCGGCATGGCCCTGTTCCTGATGGCGCTGTTCGCTGTTATCCGGCGCTCGCCGAAACGCTGGTGGCTATGGGGCACCGGTATAATCGCTGCCTTTTTCACCATCGGAATCGCGATCATGCCGGTCTTTGTCAGCCCGCTGTTCAACGATTACACGCCGATGGAAGAGGGACCCTTGCGGGACCGCATCCTCGCCATGGCCGAAGCGCACGACGTGCCGGCCGACAATGTCTATGTTTTCGATCAGTCGCGCCAGCATGACCGGATATCGGCGAACGTATCGGGGCTGTTCGGCACGATGCGGATTTCGCTCAATGACAATCTGCTGGAGCGGAGCACGCCGGAAGAGGTGGAGGCGGTGATGGGCCATGAGCTGGGCCATTATGTGCTCAACCATGTGCTGGTGCTGGTCGTCGTTCTCTCGCTGATCATGGGCCTTGGCCTGTTCGTCACGGCAAAGCTCGCCCCCCGGATATTGGCGCGCCACGGCGAACGATGGAACGTGCGCGATATCGGCGATCCGGCTGCCTTTCCGCTGCTTGTGGCCATCCTGACGGTATATCTGATGCTGATGACCCCGGCGCAGAACAGTCTGGTCCGCATAGTGGAAAGCCAGGCCGACGCCTTCGGTCTCGACGCTGCGCGCCAGCCGGACGGCTTCGCCTCGATCGCGATGAAATTGTCGGAGTATCGCAAGATCGAACCCGGCGCGCTGGAGGAGCTCATCTTCTTCGATCATCCCTCGGGCCGGACGCGCGTGCGCATGGCGATGGACTGGAAGGCCGCGAATGTCGAAAATCCGGTGATGGTTACGCCCCCCGCCCCCGAGACCGAACCGGAAAGCTGAGCGATGCCGCACATGCTGATCTTCGGGCTGGGCTACACGGCCGGGCGGTTGGCCGAGCGCCTGCGCGGCGATGGCTGGACCGTATCCGCCACCCGGCGCGAGGCCGGGCCCGACGCCATGGCTTTCAACGACGATAGCGCAGTGAAGGCGGCGATCGGCGAAGCGAGCCATATCCTGTCGTCCGTACCGCCTGCCGAGGGGAGCGATCCTGTTCTGGGCAGCTATGGAAGCGTGCTTGCCGACGCGGCTTCGGTCGGCTGGATCGGCTATCTTTCCTCGACCGGCGTCTATGGCGATACCGGCGGGGCCTGGGTCGATGAAAGCGCGCCGACGGGCGGCGGGCGGCGCAAGGCGCGCAGCGAAACCGATGCCGATTGGCAGGCCCTCTCCGCTTCCGTCCGCATATTCCGCCTGCCCGGCATATATGGTCCGGGCCGCTCGATCCTCGACCGGATCCGATCCGGCAGGGCGCACCGGATCGACCTGCCGGACCAGGTTTTCAGCCGCGTCCATGTCGACGATATCGTGGCCGGGATTATCGCGAGCTTCGAAGGCCCGCCCGGCACATACAATCTCGCCGACGACCTGCCTGCACCGCATAATGATGTGGTTTCCCATGGCTGCCGCCTGCTCGGCATGGAACCGCCGCCGCTCCAGACGATGGACGAGGCCGGGCTCAGCGATATGGCGCGCGGTTTCTATTCCGAGAACCGCCGGGTTGCCAACGGCAAGGCGAAACGGCTGCTGGGCTGGGCGCCCGCCTATGCCGATTATCGCGCCGGGTTAAGAGCCATCGCGGGCTAGAGGGGGAGCCGGGGCCGCCTGGCGCGCCGCGAGCGCATCGCATAGAGCAGCCCGGCAATGGCCAGCACCGCCCCGCAGGCGGCCAGCAGCGACCAGCTATAGCCTTCGAACAGCGTCGACAGGATCATCGCGACGATCGGCACGATCACGCTGGTATAGGCGGCTTGGGCCGCGCCGATTTCGCGGATCAGGCCGAAATAGATGGGAAAGGTGACCGCCGAACCGATCACGCCGAGATAGAGAATCCCGGCAAGATAGGCGGCGCGCATTTCGACGACGGGCGGCCCGACCGTCACCAGCGCAAAAGCGGCATTGAAGAGCGTGCCCCAGAGCATGGCCCAGGCGATCAGCGTCAGTATCGGATGCGCCTGCGCGCCCTTGCTGGCCTGGAGGATATTGGCGGCGGAAGCGGACATGATCGCCGCCATCGTCAGGCCGATGCCGATGAAAACCGCGCTGCCGCCGACGGGCGCAAGCCGATATTCCCGCACAAAAAGGAGCGCGATACCCGCGATCGCGATCGCCGATCCGATCACGAAACCGGAGGAGATATGCTGGCCGAGGAATATGCGGCCGAGAATCGCGTTGGGCACCATCAGCAGGGCGAACATCACCGCCACCAGCCCCGATGTGATGTAGAGTTCGGCCCCATAGACAAAGTTGAAATTGAACGCGAACTGGCTGCAACCGAGCAGGATCGCCCAGAACTGGCCGCGCCGGTCGAGCAGCAGCGGTTGCCGCCGGATGAGGATCACCAGGAACATCGCCGCGCTCGCCGCTAGGAAGCGGTAGCTGACCGACCAGACCGGCGGCACGGTGGCGATCTGGTCCTTTATGACGATCCAGGTCGACCCCCAGATCAGCGAGATCAGCAGAAAGGAAAGGAGAATGCGCGGCGTCCAGAACCCGGTATCCGCGTCCGCGGCTGCGGACTGGTTCATAGCGCGGCGATCGCCTCGGCCAGCGGCCGGACCTGCTCGGTGCCCTGATCCCAGCTCGTTACGAACCGGGCCTCGCCGATGCCCCAGTCATAGAAATCGAAACCCGCCGCACGCAGCGATGCCGCCTCGTCCGCCGAGAGCGTGATGAACACCTCATTCGCCTCCACCGGAAAAACCAGCCTGTCGGGCGCCGCTTCGGCAATCAGCTGCGCCCCGGCATTGGCCGCGCGCGCATTGGTGAGCCAGAGCTCGTCATCGAGCATCGCGAGTATCTGCGCTGCAAGATAGCGACCCTTGGAGAGCAGGTGCCCGCCGCGTTTGCGGCGATAGCGGATTTCCGCCGCCTTTTCGCGCGCATCGCCGAACAGGATCAGCGCTTCTGCAGACATTCCGCCATTTTTCACACAGCCAAAGCTCAGGATATCGACCCCGGCGCGCCAGCTGATATCGGCAGGCGCACACTCGCAATAGGCAACCGCATTGGCGAAACGCGCGCCGTCCATATGTAGGTTCCAGCCGCGCGCATCGCACAGATCGCCCAGGGCCCGAACCTCGTCAGGACTGTAGACCATGCCATATTCGCTCGCCTGGGTGATGGAGAGCGCGCCGATCTGCATCTGGTGAACATCGTCGCGGATCGACGCCGCCAGCCGTTCGGCCTCGTCAGGCGCGAGCTTCGCACCATCCCCCCTGCCCAGCAGCAGCTTCGCACCATGGGTGTAGAATTCCGGCGCGCCGCATTCGTCATTCTGGATATGCGCTTCCTGATGACAGACGATTGCGCCGTGCGGCGGGCACAGGGCCGCCAGTGCCAGCGCATTGGCCGCCGTTCCTGTCGACACCCACAGCGCCGTCACATCGGTTTCGAAAATGTCGGAAAAGGCGCCGTCGAGCCGCTGGCTCAGCGCATCGTCGTCATAGGCCGTATCGACGCTGTTCGCGGCAGCCAGCGCATCGAGCACGGGCTGGCATACAGAGGCCGCATTGTCGGAAAAGAAACGCATGGCATCCGCATGGTATGCGGATGTGAAAACGTCAACCGATCCGGCCGATCCGATCGCTGGTTTCGTCGGGCCGGTCCTCCAAGAGGGCGGTCCGGATTTCTTCGAGGCCAAGCGGTTTGCGCAACAGCGGCGCGGTGATGTTCTTGGCGTCATATTTCGAATCGTAACCGGAGGCGAAGACAAACCGGATGTTTCGCTCGTGCAATTCCCTTGCCAGCGGCAGCGAATTCTCCTCGCCGAGATTGATGTCGAGAAAGGCGAAATCGAAATCCTGCGAATCCACCAGGCCCCTCGCATCGGCCAGTGTCGACGCATGGCTCACATCGCAGTTGCACAGCGACTGGATCATATCCTCGAGCATGAAGGCGAGCATATGCTCATCCTCCACGATGAGAATTTTCTCGGGCATCTTCTCGCGCATCGTCCCCCCGGTCGATCTACTGGTCACCGGCACCCTCCATCGGAGCCAGGAGCGTATAATTCAATCCTGTTTCCCGATAGTCCAGCTTCGCTTCGCCCTTGAAGTCGCCGGGCAATATCCGCGTCAGCAGGCTCGATCCGAAACCCGTACGCTCCGGCGCGATACAGGGCGGCCCGCCCTGCTCGGCCCATTCGAACTGCAGAAACATGTCACCGCCCCGCTGAACCTTGGTCCAGCGCAGCGATACCGAGCCCGCCTCGTTCGAGAGCGCGCCATATTTGATCGCGTTGGTGGTCAGCTCGTTGATCGCCATAGCCAGCGTCAGCGCCTGCCGCGCCCCGAGCCGAACCCGCTCCCCTTTGAGCGTAACCCGGCGCGCACGTTCTAGATCGAAGGGCCGCAGCGCGCGCTGCACAACCTCGCGAAAATTGGCGCCTGTCCATTTTTCATCGGTCAGGATGTCGTGCACACTGGAAAGGGCCTGAAGCCGGCCGGTGAAATCCCCGCGCGCATCGGCGATCGGCTCGTCCTTGCGAAAGGACATATGGGCAACCGCCTGAACGGTGGCGATCGTGTTCTTCACCCGATGATTGAGTTCATTGATCAGCGTTCTGAGATGCTCTTCGTCCGCCTTGCGCTTGCTGATATCCTCGACCAGCGAAATGCAGAAATCGGGCTTGCCGTTAATGTCCCGCTGCAGGCCGACCGTGAGATTGCCCCAGATCAGTTCGCCATCCTTGCGGATATAACGTTTTTCCATCTGATAGTGGGGAATTTCTCCTGCGATCAGCGCCTTGAGCTGATCCAGATCCGATTTCAGGTCATCGGGATGCGTAATATCCTGAAATGTGAGACCCAACAGCTCGTCATGGTCGTAACCCAGCGTTTCCAGCAACCGCTTGTTGACGCGGAGCCAGGAGCCGTCGAGTCCGACATGCGCGATGCCGATAGCGGCATTTTCGAAGGTAGCGTCAATAAGTTGGAGGTTAGTCAGCATATCCTCCGAGGAATGATACATGCGATCCGCCCTGCCATTCCGGCATTTGAAAAACCCAATAACAATTGGCCGTGATTTTTCACTAACCCATTAACTCACTGGATTTCATCCTAGCCATTACAGGTAAACGGATTGTTAACTGTATAGACCATGTCTCTGGAGGAGGAAAATGGCGCCCAACGCAGCCTTGAGAGAAGCGGCCCCTACCTGAATTCCCCCCGGGCGATCAGGGACGGTCGGCCTAGACCTTACCAACCGTTTATGCGCGCCCAAACGGCTTCGACATCCTGTCCGTCCAGCACATTATAGTGGTCGAACTGGCTAGCCGTGCTGCATGCGTGATTGGGGAGTATCCTGACTTTGTCACCGATCGCCAGCGGCGGACGAATTGGGCCGTCGGCGGCTCGCCGCGCCATTACGATGCCATGTTCCTGATTGGTTTCGCCAATGACGAAATCGCCGATCTCGTTTCCATCCAGATCGACGACAAGGCCATAGCCGAAATCCAACGCCTGGCTCGCCGTTCCCCGATCGCGCGACAACGCCATCCAGCCTGCATCGACTATCGCCCAGCCCTTTTCTTCCTGAAGTCCGATTACCGTCGCCAGGACGCTGAGCGCGATATCGCGGCGTTCGCAAATGCCGATTCCCGCCTGAACCAGATCGAAAAACGGGTAGACCCCCGCCCTGACTTCGGTGATTCCGGATAAGTCGGAATAAGAAAAGGCAGTGGGCGACGATCCTACGGAAACCGTTTCGCACGGCAACCCGCTCGAGCGGAGCTTTTCGGCCGCACGCCTTGCTCCATCGCATTCTTCTTCCGCCATCCGCGACAAAGCGTCCGTGCTGCTGCAATCGTACGATCCGCCAGCATGAACCATCACGCCGCCCAGTGTCGTGTTCTTCCCGTCGTTCAGGATAGCGGCGATATCGAGTAGCTCCATCGAATCGGGCGTTACGCCGGACCGATGGCCGTCGACATCCAGCTCGATCAGAACAGGCAATTGCGTGCCCAACACCTCAAGCTGACCAACGATATCGACAGCTGCCGCTGCGCTGTCGACAATGATGCTGAGCCTGCACCCGCTTTGCGCCAGTCTTGCCGCCCGCGCGGTTTTGCTGGCAGTCATGCCGACGGCGTAGAGAATATCGGTGAACCCATGGGCGAAGAAATGCTCGGCTTCGCGCAGCGTCGAAACTGTAATCCCCTCGACCGGCCCGGCAGCCTCCACGCGTTTCGCGACCTCGATGGATTTATGGGTTTTGACGTGCGGACGCAGCGTACCGCCAAGCGCTGAGATCTGGCGCGACATCCGGCGGATATTCTTTTCCATAAGCGACCGGTCAAGAATCAAACTTGGGGTGTCGAGACCCAAAAGCGGCGATTTTTCCGGCATCCGTGATCTCCTTTTCCCATAGTGCTGGCCGTTGCCGGTTCAGCCGGTCCGCTGTGTCGGCCGACGGCATCTGCGCGGCGCCCGTCAGCCACCGCATATACAACGCCTCGGGTTGATGGAATTCCTATCCAACCGGTCCTGGAGATTTATCCTTATCGGCGACTGCCTTTATGGACCGTCGAGCCGTGCGGCTCTGCAACGCGTTCCGGGTTCTTCATTTTATCGATGGTCCATGATGCCGGGACGGACATGGCCAATTTGGGAGGATGGAGAGGCTGCGATTGCGAATGCCGATATGCTTGTTCGCAACGCTTCGTCCAGCCGCTCCCCGGGATTGGTCAGAGGGAAGAAATGGTGCTGCTAGAGAGAATTGAACTCTCGACCTCACCCTTACCAAGGGTGCGCTCTACCACTGAGCTACAGCAGCGTGCCATTTGCCGGAATGCGGGCGTGCCTATGGCGGTGTGCAGGCTATTTTGTCAAGCTTAGCCTTGGCAGACAGGCCGTATATTGTCACTGTCAGGCCATGACCGACAAGGACGAGCGCGCGAAAAGGCTGGCCGAAGAGCTGCGCAAGAATTTGCGCCGTCGCAAGGGGCAGGCGCGTGAGCAGGAAAAGGGGCCGGAGAAAGCCTGAACCTTCTCGGCGGACATCGCCGGGCATCCGCAGGCAGAAAACGGTATCGCCTGCTACATGGCGGCCGCCAGTCGCCGCCCCGGCGATCAATCGAGCGGCGCGCAGACTTCGCCGAGCCAGGCCGCGGTCGCATCGTCGAGCTGCGGCCCGATCTTGGCGATCACATCGGCATGATAGCCGTCCACCCAGTCGCGTTCGGCCCGGGTCAACAGGCTCGTATCGATCAGCTTATGATCGATCGGCGCGAAGGTCAGCGTCTCGAAGCCGAGCATGGTGGCCTCCGCGCCCTCGATCTCGCGCTCCTCGATCGCCACGAGATTCTCGATCCGGATGCCATATTCGCCGGTCTTGTAATAACCCGGCTCATTGGAAAGGATCATGCCGGCATGCAGCGGCTCATCCCAGCCGCTGCCCGGATAGTTGGCCGCGCTGATCCGCTGCGGCCCCTCATGCACGCCGAGATAGGCACCGACGCCATGGCCCGTGCCATGGCCGTAATCGAGGCCGGCCTGCCACAGAAACATGCGCGCGAAGCTGTCCAGCTGGCTGCCGCGCGTGCCTTTTGGAAAGATCGCCGTCGCAAGTGCGATATGGCCCTTCAGCACGCGGGTGAAGCGGTCCCGCATCTCGTCGGTCGGCGTTCCGACGATGATCGTGCGCGTCACATCGGTCGTGCCGTCCGGATACTGCCCGCCGGAATCGACAAGGTAGATCTGATCCATCTCGAGCGGGATGCTCGACTCTTCGGTGACCCGGTAATGCGGGAGCGCGGCATGCGGCCCGGCCCCCGAAATCGTATCGAAGGAAAGATCGCGGAGCAGCCCGTTTTCCCTGCGAAACTCCTGCAGGCGATCTGCCGCCGATATTTCCGTAACGCCGCCCTTGGGCGCTTCGAGAGACAACCAGTGGAGAAATTTCACCAGCGCCGCGCCGTCGCGCTCGTGCGAATCCCGGGAACCCTGCAGCTCGGCCGCATTCTTGATCGCCTTGGGGAGAACCGCCGGCTCGGTCTGCGACATGATCGTCGCGCCGGCATCGTCAAGCGCCCGGAAGATGGCCGAGACCGCGCGTTCGGGATCGGCAATCACCTTCTTGCCCTTCAGATCCGCCAGCGCGCCCTTGAAAGCGCTCCGTTCATGCACCCGCACGCCATTGCCGAGATGGCGCAGCACATCGTCGCTCATCTTGTCGGGGTCGACATAAAGGTCCGCCGTCGCATCCTTGTGGACGATCGCATAGGCGAGCGCGACCGGCGTGTGGTCGACATCGGCGCCGCGGACGTTGAGCGTCCAGGCGATCGAATCGAGCGCCGCCAGCACCGCCGCATCGACGCCCGCATCGGCCATTTCGTCGGCCATTTCCTGGCGCTTCTGTGCGGAAGACTTGCCGGCATAGCTGTCATCGTGAACGATCAGCTTGGCATCGGACGGCAGCGGCTTGTCCGGCCAGACCGCGTCGACGGGGTTGGTGTCGACGGCCACCAGTTCCGCGCCTTTTTCGGCCAGAGCCTTTTCCGCCGACTTCACCCATTGGCGGGTGTGCAGCCAGGGATCATAACCGATGCGCGCGCCATTATCGGCATGGTCGGCCAGCCATTCGGCAATACTTGTCGCCGGAACGCCGACATATTCCCAATGTTTGCCATCGACCTGTTCGCGCACCTGGATGGTGTAACGCCCGTCCGTGAAGATCGCCGCCTCTTCGGGGAGCACCGCCGCCGCACCGGCCGATCCCTGGAACCCCGTCAGCCAGGCCAGGCGCTGCGCATATTCGCCGACATATTCGCTCATATGTTCGTCCGTCAGCGGAATCACGAAACCGGCGAGCCTTCGGGAGGCAAGTTCTTCGCGCAGGGCTTTCAGGCGGTCTTCATAGCTGGACATGGCAATTGGCCTTTTTGATCGTTACTAGCGGCTCTCATACCCAAGCGCGTCGATACGCGCCACCGCCTGAAAGGTTAAATGCCATGACTTCCAGCCGATTGATCGCCGCCGCCAGCCTGCTCGCGCTCGCCACTCCCGCCCTTGCCCAAGAAGAAAGCCAATCCGTGCCCGAAACCACCGCTCCCGCCTTGCCCGCACCGCCCGTCGCCGACCGGCGACCGCACAGCTTCACAATGCACGGCATTACCGTGGAGGATCCCTATTTCTGGCTGAAGGACCAGAGCTACCCCGAAATCGACGATGCGGATGTGCTTGCCTATATCAACGCGGAAAACGCTTTTTTCGAAGCAGTAATGGCACCGCACCAACCCCTTATCGACACGCTCTACGCCGAAATGCGCGGGCGTTTGCCGGAAAATGATTCCAGTGTTCCTATTCCCGATGGCGCGTTCGAATATTGGTATGCCTATGACGAGGGCCAGGAGTATCGCAAATGGTATCGCCGTCCGATCGGCAGCACGGGCGAAGATCAATTGCTGCTCGACGAAAATGCGCTGGCCGAGGGTCATGACCATTTCAGCCTTGGCACGATCGCGATCAGCCCCGATGGTCGCCTGCTCGCCTATTCCACCGACACCGACGGCTCCGAACGCTACATCCTACGTTTCCTGAACCTGGAAACCGGGGAGATCTTCGCCGACGCGATTCCCGGCACGCTCGGCGATATCGTATGGGCCGCCGATTCCAGCGCTGTCGTCTACACGCCCGTCGACGAAAACTGGCGCAGCAAGGTTGCGATGCTGCACCGCCTCGGCACAGAAGCAAGCGCCGATATCGAACTGTACCGCGAGACCGAAGAAGGCATGGAAATCGGCATCGACCAGACCCAGTCGCGCCGCTTCCTGACGATTGCTGCCGGGGACAATGTTTCCAGCGAAGTCCGACTGGTGCCGCTCGCCGACCTGTCGGCCGAGCCGGTCCTGGTCGCGCCGCGCGTCACCAACCGGCTCTACGATGTCGAGGAGCGGGGCGGCACGCTCTATATCCATACCAATGACGGCCATGTGAATTTTCGCGTGGTCACGGCGCCGGTAGACGATCCGGGCACCTGGACCGAACTGATCGCCGGCTCGGACGATTTCTACATCACCGGCCTCACCGCGTTTCAGGACTTCTACACAGTCGAGGGCCGCGAGCGCGGACTCGATCAGGTCGAAATCCGCCGCTATGACGGCGGCGAGCCAACCCGGATCGCGTTCCCGGAAGCCAGCTATGCCGCCAGCCTTGGCCCGGTCGCCGAATTCGATACCGACACGATCCGCATCGATTATGAATCGATGGTCACGCCGGATACCGACTATAGCTATAATCTGGAAACCGGCCTGTTGACGACGCTCAAAGTCCAGCAGATTCCCTCCGGCTACGACGCCAGCCAATATGTAACGCAGCGGCTTGAGATCGAGGCGCGGGACGGCACGATGGTTCCGGTGAGCCTGGTGCACCGCGCCGATACCGAAATCGGCCCCGACACGCCCGTCCATCTCTATGCCTATGGCGCCTATGGCTATGCCATTCCGCCGACTTTCTCGACCCGTCAGCTCAGCCTCACCAATCGCGGCTTCATCTTCGCCATCGCCCATGTCCGGGGCGGCGACGATCTGGGCTATCAATGGTATCTGGACGGCAAGCTGGAACGGCGCACCAACACCTTCAACGATTTCGAGGATGTCGCGCGCGGCCTGATCGCGCGTGGCTATACCAGCGCGGGCCGGATCGTCGCCTCGGGCGGGTCGGCGGGCGGCGAGTTGGTTGGCGTGATCGCCAATCAGGCGCCGGAGCTGTTCGGCGCGATCGTCGCCGAGGTTCCCTTTGTCGATGTGCTCAACACGATGCTCGACACCAGTCTGCCTTTGACCCCCGGCGAATGGCCCGAATGGGGCAATCCGATCACCGATCCCGAAGCGTTCCGCCTGATCCAGAGCTATTCGCCCTATGACAATGTGACGGCGCAGGACTATCCGCCGATGATGATCACGGCCGGCCTCAACGATCCGCGCGTCACCTATTGGGAACCCGCCAAATGGACGGCCCGGCTGCGCCATCTGCGTACCGATGACAATCTGACAGTCCTGCGCACCAATATGGGCGCTGGCCATCAGGGCCAGTCGGGCCGGTTCCAGGCCCTGCGCGAGGAAGCCCAGGCCATGGCCTTCATGCTGACGCAGCTCGGCGTGGAGGAGTAAAGCAGAACCGTTCGGGCTGAGCCTGTCGAAGCCCTGCCCTTTCTCTGAAACGGTCATAGGTGAAGAACGGCCCTTCGACAGGCTCAGGGCAAACGGGGTTTAGGATGAGTTTCTCCCATCACGTCACCGCCCGCGCGGAGCATATCGACCAGCTCGGCCATGTGAACAATGCGGTCTGGGTGCAGTGGATTCAGGGTCTGGCGGTCGCCCATTGGGAGGCCGTGGCCGCGCCGGAGCATGTCGACGCCTATATCTGGGTCGTTGTCCGGCACGAGATCGATTATCTGCGCCCGGCGCTGGAAGGCGATATCGTGACCGGCAGGACCTGGATCGAAGACCCGCCCAGGGGCGCGCGCTTCGACCGCCATATGGAGTTCATTGGCGCGGACGGGAAACCGTGTATCCGGGCAAAAACCACATGGGCCATGATAGACCGGGCAAGCGGCCGGCCTTCGCGCGTCACGCCAGAAATCGCGGGGCCGTTCCTGCCCGACCCCGGTTAACGGCCGAAACGGAAACTGTAATTTGCGCCGGGCGCATCCAGCGTCGAGACGCCGTTGCGACTGGAACCGCGAAACCGGCTCTGCCTTCCATCGGGAATGACGGTTACGATACCGCCGCGGCTTCCAACCGCGCCGGCATGGCGGGCAGCATGGCAAATTGCCGAGCGCTCGCTATAGACATTCGTCCCATAGACCTGCCCCGCGCTGACGCCGGTCCGTGTGCAGCGGCACTGCAAACTGCCGCGCACGGCCCTCAGGCCCAAGCCATAACCCGGGCAGTTTTCGATCTGGCCACCCGATTGCGGCGGCAAAGGCGGATAGGGAACATTGGGCGGAACATAATCCCCGTCGCCAGGATTCCCTCCACGGTCGACGAAAACATAGCTTCCCTGCCAGCGGCCATAATCGCTTGACCGGACCCCGTTGCGACGGCTTCCTTCATAAGAGGATCGGCCCCGGCGCATATCGAGCGTCACCACTCCGCCGCGATTGCCAATCACACCGGCATGGAGGGCCGCACGGCATATTTGCGAATCGTCCGTATAGATCCGGGTGCCCCAGACACTGCCGCTGCGCGTTGCGCCGGCAGTGCACCGGCATTGCTGTTGGCTGCGGCTTCCGCGCCACTGCGTGGCGTTTGACGGGCAATCTCCGATGCCTGCGCCACCGCCCGGCTGCCCACCATAATCGCCGCCGGCGAACCGAAAGCTACCCTGCCAGCGACCGTAATTTTGCGAGCGCACCCCGTTTCGTCGAGAACCCCGATACGAACTGCGTCCGCCCAGAAAAACGACCCGGACATTGCCGCCGCTTTCGGAAATGCGGCCGTCGTGCACGGCGGCCCGGCATATCCGTGAATCGTCGGTAAATATCTCCGTGCCCCAGACAGTCCCGCTGCGCGATGCCCGAGCACTGCAATGGCAGGTCACTGCGCCGTTGCGACCGCGATACTGGACGGCATCCCCAGGGCAATCGTTCACACGCTGCAACATGGCCTCACCGGGGCTCGCCACAGGCACCGAAAACAACGCAAAAAGCGATAGCAGGAACGGGATGGCAATACGCGGCATTATGGCTCCTTCCCCCAATGCGCCGTCTGCGCGGCGCACGGAACAACTGGTCGCGACCCCATTTGTCTGGCCCCATATTCGCCCCGTTGGCCGCAGATGGCAACAGCTGACAGCCTGCCTTGCACAGCCTATGGCCATTCCATGGCACGGAAATCGGCACTCATCATCGGCGCGGGACATAACGGGCTGGTCTGCGCCTGGTATCTGGCGCGCGCCGGCTATCGGGTCGAGATATTGGAGGCTCGCGATATTGTCGGCGGCGCGGCCGTCACCGAAGAATTCCATCCCGGCTTTCGCAATTCGACCGCCAGCTACACTGTCGGACTGCTCGACCCCGATATCCAGTCCGAGATGCGCCTCGCCGAGCATGGCCTCCGGATCGTGGACCGGCCGGTATCCAATTTCCTGCCGCTCGACGCCGACAACTATCTGATCATGGGCGGCGGGCGGAGCGTGGAAGAAGTCGCGAAATATTCCCGGACCGACGCCGCCATGCTTCCCGACTATGAGCGCAGGCTCAACGCGGCGGCGGGCCTGCTCCGCTATCTGACGAAAACCATCCCGCCCAACGCCGGCGGCGGTATCGGCGATCTGTTCCGGGCGATCGGCCAGGCCCGGGCCGCGCTCAAACTGCCGCTCGAGGCACAGCGCGATGCAGTCGACCTCTTCACCCGCTCGGCGCGCGAATTTCTGGACGGCTTTTTCGAGAGCGATCCGGTGAAAGCGGCCTTCGGTTTCGACAGCGTGGTCGGCGCGTATCACAGTCCCGACACGCCGGGATCGGCCTATGTCCTGCTCCACCACGTCTTCAACGAGGTGAACGGCAAGCCGGGAACATGGGGCCATGCGATCGGCGGGATGGGCGCGATCACCCAGGCCATGGCCGCGGCGTGCCGCCGGGAAGGCGTGACCATCCGGACGGATGTGCCGGTCGGCAGGGTATTGGTTGCAAAGGGAAAAGTTGAGGGCGTGGAAACCGCGGCAGGTGAACGTATCGCCGCCGATCTCGTTATCGGCAATGTCCACCCCAAGCGGCTGCTGCTCGAAATGGTCGATCCCGATGCCCTCGATCCGGCCTTTCGCAAGCGGATGGAACACCATGTTTCGGGATCGGGCACATTCCGGATGAATGTCGCGCTTTCCCAGCTGCCCCGCTTTACCTGCCTACCCGAACCCGGCCCGCACCTGTCGAGCGGCATCATCATGGCGCCGAGCCTCGATTATATGGACCGGGCCTTCCAGGACGCGCGCGCCCATGGCTGGTCGAAACAGCCGATTGTCGAGATGCTCATCCCCTCGACGCTGGACGACAGCCTTGCGCCCGAAGGCGCGCATGTCGCCAGCCTGTTCTGCCAGCAATTCGATCCGGCGCTGGACTGGGACACGCACCGCGATGCGGCGGTCGAGGCGATCCTCGATAGCGTAGAGGCGCACGCGCCGGGTTTCCGCGCGAGCGTCGTCGGCCAGCTAGCCCTGTCCCCGCTCGATCTCGAACGACGGTTCGGCCTGATCGGCGGCGATATTTTCCATGGCCGCATGTCGCTGGACCAGCTTTGGGCGATGCGGCCGATGCTCGGGATAGCCGATCACCGGATGCCGGTGCCCGGCCTCTATCTGTGCGGCTCGGGTGCGCATCCGGGCGGCGGCGTGACCGGCAGGCCCGGGCGCAACGCGGCAACCGCTGTCATCAGGGACGGACGGCGGTTCTTCTGAACCGCCGTCCTTTGGCCTTTGGGCTGGCTCAGCCCTTATCGTCCTCGAATTCGAAGCTGCCGGACCAGGCGCCATAGTCGCGGGATTCGACGCCATTGGCTTCCGATCCCGAATAGCTTTCCTGCCCGTCAACGATAGTGAAGGTCACATCGCCGCCATCGCCGGTGATGATCCCGGCATGAAGCGCAGCGCGGCAAATCCCCGAGTCATCGGTATAGGTTCCGCTTCCCCACACCGTGCCGCCTTCGGTCGCCTGCGCCGTGCAGCTGCACTGCACCGCCTCATCGGTTCCGCGGAGCTGCCGGGCATTGTCGGGGCAGGCTTCCAGTGCGGCCGTCTCTTCGCCTTCCGGTTCGCCCAGCGCCGCACCTTCAAAGGCAAAACTGCCCCCCCAGCTACCCCATTGGCGGGTTTCCACACCATTGGCCTCGGAGGCGGTGTAGGAATCGCGCCCTTCCATGAAATTGATCGTGACATTGGCCGGTTCATCGCCAACCAGGCCGGCATGCATGGCCGCGCGGCACACCGCTGAATCGTCCGAATAGGGCCCCGCGCCCCAGACGGTGCCGGCCTCTGCAGTCTCGGCGGAACAGGAGCAGGTGAAGGCGTCGGCGGAACCTCGCATGTCCTGCACCCGGTCGGGGCAGGCATCGGCAAGCGGTTCCACTTCCTCGACAGGTTCTTCGACAGGTTCCTCGGGCGCTGTACCGCCGCACGCCGCGAGCAAAGCGCCGGATATCGCAACTGTCGCAAAATTAATTGTGGAATGTCGTTTCATTATTCGTTCCCCTATCGATGACTGTGTTGCGCCCAACCCTGTTACCGCGACTCAAAACCATTGTTTTGACGGCAAAAGAGTATCGAATATCTTTTCGGCGGTTGCAAATCTCGTCCGGCACTGGCCTTCGCCGGTGCAGCGTTTATGAGAGGGAACAGACAGAAATGAGCGGAGCTCCGAGCAGATGATTGAAGCGGAATGGTGGGAATTCGAGGATAATGGCACGCTGGCGAATGAAGTGGCCGGCGATATCGGATTCATCATCGAGCGGGCGATTGAAACCAACGGCAAGGCCGAGTTGGCCCTGCCCGGCGGACGGACACCGGTCCCGATACTGGAAACGCTAGCCAAGCGCGATTTCGACTGGTCGAAGGTCCGGGTCTTCCCGACCAACGAACGGATCGTCCCGGAAGGCAGCGAACACAGCAATTACGAGATGCTGAAACGGATCCTGGGCGCGGTCGGCGCGACGGTAGAGCCGCTGATCGATCATGCGCAACACTGGAGCACGAAGGAAGCCGGGATGAGCGCCGATGCACGGCTTGCCGGGTTCAGCTGGCCCGTCGATCTTGTCTGGATCGGCATGGGCGAGGACGGATCGACGGCTTCGATCTTCCCGGGCCAGATGGACGATGCGATCAACGCGCCCAAAAGCCGCCGCGCCGTCGGTGTCTCGCCCGATCCGGCGCCGGAAAGCGCGCCGTTCGATCGCGTGACGCTGACCCGGAGCGCGCTGCTGAGCGCCCACACGATGATCGTCACCCTTGCCGGGCAAAAGAAACGCGACCTGCTTGAGAAGGCGATCGAAGACGGTCCCTTGTCGAACGTGCCGATCGGCCGCGTACTGGCCGAGGTGGAGATACCTGTCGATATCTATTGGAGCGCGACCTAGGCCTGCCTCTCCCGATTTCCGCCGATGCCCGGCTGGACCATGAATATGGACGGGCTGCAGCCGCGGCACTAAAAACCGGCCTTTGCCTCCCCTCACCGTTCCCGCCCGGACAACATCGCCAACGTCTGTGCGACCGATCCGGAGGACCGGCCAAATCGGTCGCGATTCAATTTCCTTATCCGGACCTAAAGGTTTCGGTACCTGAATACTCGTTTATTTTCAAGGAATTACCTTGATACTAAATCTGAAATATTACTATTCGAATGTTTCCCCAAACTTGTGCAAAATTGCGCGATGTGACAGTCCGCCCTATCAGGCATTGCGATGAGTTCGGACAGGGGTCGAATACAAACCGAGATGACTGCACAAGAGACGCCGCAGACACTTACCGATCACGAAGGCTCTCTTCTGTCCCTCGTCCATCGGCTTCAGCCGATTACGGCCTATAAAGTCGCGAAATTCTATCAGGATTCGCCCGTTGCGAGCGTCAACAAGAGCATGGGCCAAGTTTATCCCATGATCAGCCGGTTTTCGAAGGACGGCCTGATCGAAGGGCATCAGGTGGAAGACGATGCGCGCGGCACCGAAGTCTGGCGGACTACGGCCAAGGGCGAGATCGCGCTCAAGGCGTGGCTCCAGGAATTCAAGCCGCTACAGCTGATTCCGCACGATACGCTCGGAACGAAAGTTCTGTCGTTCGGCCTGCTGACCCATCAGGAACGGCTGGACTGGGTTCTGGAAGCGAAGGCGGAACTGGAAAAAAAACAGGCGGAGCTGGATGCCTATCACCGGAAATCCGACGAGCCTTTTCAGTCCTTCGCCCATGACAATGCGGTAAGCATCCTGCGCGCGCGGATGGACTGGCTCGATCGCGTCCTGTTCGATCTGGTCAAAAGCTCGACCACCCATAACTAGACAAAAATGGCGGGGGTAGGACTTCCAAAACCACCCCCGCCATCGACTAGAACGTGACCAAACGTCCTAACTAGAACCGGACCCTTCCGGTAACCGAGTAGCGCCGACCCAGCGTATCGTAGGTCGTCGGATAGGTGTTGCCTGAGTTGAACGAACTCGAACCGATGAACGAGCTGACATTCGGAAAACCTCGATCGAGAAGGTTCTGGATACCGAGCGTCACATCGAAATTCTCGCTGACATTCGAACGAACCGTCAGGTCGAAATAGCTCGCATCGTCAATAGCTTCCTGCTCATCCGTGAAGCCATCGCCGCGGCCGCGGAATTCATATTCCACGCCGTCAATCCAGCGCCACAGCAGCGAGACATCCACAAGATCGTCGATCCGAACCGTTGTCCGCAGGTTGAACGCCCATTCCGGTGTGATCGGCTCACAGTTACCGCTGTACAAGCCAACACACTCACGATTGATTGCGGATGGCGTTGCCTGGAACAGCAAAGTGTCCGTCCAGGTGCCGTTGAGGTCCCAGTTGATCGAACCGAAGCTCACCGGAAGTGTGTAATTGACCCGGAAGTCAACGCCGCTGGTTTCGAGCACACCCAGATTCGAGAGCGAGAGAATTAGACCTAGGGTCTCACCGCCACCATTCATCGAACCGTTGATCGGGTTACGGCCGATATTGGCACACTGCGCCGGATCCGAACCGTTGCCATCACCGTTGGCACCAAAGCAAGGTGTCAAGACATCACCCGGCGTCGGGTTGGTGATAGCGCCAGTCACTTCGATGTCGAAATAGTCGACAGACACGACCAAGCCCGGAACCTGCGGCGGTGTTGCCACAAGACCAAGTGTGAGTGATGT
>JBPOET010000010.1:0-16037 GCA_051251675.1 Parasphingopyxis sp.
ACATAGAGGAGGTCCAGCGCGCCATCGCGGAACCGCGCCATGGTTTCGGCCCGGTCATTGTCGGCGGAGGTCAGCGTGGCGGCTTCGATGCCGACGGCTTTGGCGGCGCGCACCTGATCGTGCATCAGCGCGATCAGCGGCGACACGACGAGCGCGGTGCCGGGCCGTGCCAGCGCCGGGATCTGATAGCATAGCGATTTGCCGGCGCCGGTCGGCATCACGGCAAGGCTGTGCTGCCCCGCCATGACCCGGTCGATCACGGCGCGTTGCGATCCGCGGAAACCGGCAAAGCCGAATGTGCTGCGGAGAATGGAATCGGGATCGCCCATGGCCACCGCATATCGGGTAGACGGCCCGGGCGTCACCCCCAGTCCCACGCATATGTTAGCGGGCGGTGTCGATGGCCCGCTCTTCGCGCTGCCGGGCCCACATTTCGGCATAGAGGCCGGCTTTGGCGATCAGGGCTGCATGGCTGCCGCGTTCGGCAATCCGGCCTTGCTCTAGCACAACGATCTCGTCGGCATCGACTATGGTGGAGAGGCGATGAGCGATCACGATGGTCGTACGATTGCGTGCAGCCCGATCGAGCGTTGCCTGGATTTCGGCCTCGGTGCGACTGTCGAGCGCGCTTGTCGCTTCGTCGAGGATCAGGATGGGCGGATCTTTCAGCAGCGCCCGGGCTACGGCAACTCGCTGCTTTTCTCCGCCCGACAGTTTCAGGCCGCGCTCGCCGACACGGGTCCGATAGCCATGTTCGAGGCTCATGATGAAATCGTGGATCGCCGCGCCCCTTGCCGCCGCCTCGATCTGAGCCTGGCTGGCGCCATCCCGGCCATAGGCGATATTGTAGCCGATCGTATCGTTGAACAGCACGGTATCCTGCGGGACGATACCGATTTCGGCGCGCAGGCTGTCCTGCCTGACTTTGGCGATATCCTGTCCATCGATCAGGATGCGGCCTGAAGTGACGTCATAGAAGCGGAACAACAGGCGCGCGATGGTCGATTTCCCCGCGCCGGAGGGCCCGACAATCGCAAGCTTGGTTCCGGCGGGAATGTCGAGGTCGAGGCCGCGCAGTATCTGGCGCTCGGCGTCATAGCCGAAATCGACATTTTCGAAGCGCACCGCGCCATGCGGTACGGCCAGTTCGGGTGCATCGTGCGCATCGACAATCTCGGCCGGCGTGTCGATCAGCTCGAACATGGCTTCCATGTCGATCATGCCCTGCTGAATCGTCCGGTAAACGGTGCCGAGGAAATCGAGCGGGCGGAACAGCTGCATAAGGAGCGCATTGACGAGCACGACGTCGCCGACCGTGAAGAAGCCTTCGCTCCAGCCCCAGACGGTATAACCCATTGCGCCAGCCATCATTGCATTGGTCAGCAGTGCCTGGCCGACATTGAGGAGGGCTAGGCTGTTCTCGCTTTTAACCGCCGCTTGCGCCCAGCTCGATACCGAGCGGCTGAAGCGCTGTGCCTCACGGGCTTCCGCGTTGAAATATTTGACCGTCTCGAAATTCAGCAGCGAATCGACGGCATGGCTGTAGGCGGTCGTGTCGAGATCGACCATGTCCCGGCGCAGCTGTGTCCGCCAGATCGTCACCAGCCGGGTGAAAGTGATGTAGAGCGCGACCACCCCGAGCGTGACGGCGACCAGGCCCGGGCCGAATTTGACATAGAAGATGACGCAGACTGCCGTCAGCTCGACCGCGGTCGGCGCAATATTGAAGAGCAGAAAATAGAGCATGGTGTCGATGCTCTTGGTGCCGCGCTCGATGATCTTGGTGACGCCGCCGGTCTTGCGTTCGAGGTGGAAGCGCAGCGACAGGGCATGCAGATGCGCGAAGACATTCTCGGTCAGTCGCCGCGCCGCGGTCTGGCCAACCTTCTCGAACACCACATTGCGCAGATTATCGAACAGTACACCGCCGAAGCGGGCGCCGGCATAGGCGACGACCAATGCGATCGCGAGCATGATCGCCGGATCGTTATCGCCGTCCATGCTGTCGATCACCGCCTTATAGGCGAAGGGCATGACCAGGATGACGGCCTTGGCGCACAGGACGAACGCAAAGGCGGCGATGACGCGGGTCTTGAGACCCGGATCGCCCTTGGGCCACAGATAGGGAAGGAACCGGCGCAGCAGAGCGAGGCCGGGTTGCTTCAGCTTGGCGTTGGTGGGGGTATCGGGCGGCATGGACGGCCTAGATAGGGTATTTTGCCGAAACGACCAGCCTGTGATCTTTCGCACAGGGGGAACAACCGGCCGGGTTTATGGATTGGTCCATTGAAAGGAAGGAACGATCATGGGTCCGGGTTTATTCGTTTTGGCAGTTTTGGGATGCGGGGATAGCGCGGCGATGTGCCAGCAGATTGCGCGCGAAGACACTGTCTATCGCAGCGAAGCCGCATGCCTGGCCGGCAGCGAAGAGGTTCTCGTTCGGGAAAGCAGCCGCCCCTATCCGCTGCTGATGGCCGAATGCCGGCCTTATTCGGCGCAATCGGCGTCTTTCTGGGGAAATAGCGAAGGCTAGCCGATCCGCCGATTACGGCAGGTCGAGAATGATCAGATCGCAGCGTTGCTGTACACTCTCATCGGCGCAGTCCCGGCGGACAACCGCTGCCGGCGCAACGGTAAGGCCGGGCGCCCGGCCGAACTCCATTTCCATATTTTCGAGCTCCGCCGCCCGCACCGATACCGGGCTGGCGATCGTTGCGCTTGCCCGCGCAAGGGAGGAGGCGCCGCGCACCGAATCATTTTCGGGCGCAGCGCCTGCCGCCCCACTCACGAACAATAGCGTCAGGCCCGCCGCGCAGGCGGCGAGTCGCAGGGGGTATTTGCAGCTATCGGGACAGAGACGAGAAGGATCGTTCATGCACGGTCGACGCTTGAGCGCGCAAATGGTTGCGTAGCGAGAATCCGGACATCGCGCCGATTTCCGGGGTAACATGGCGAAATCGGCGTATTTGCGGCTCTTCCCGCCCCGCGATGTTACCCCGGGTTTAACCGTTACATAAGGTTTTGCGGCTATTTGGAAGGCAGCCGGGGGCGCGATTGCGCGAGGCTGAGATGACCGAAGTTGCCGCAAATGCGCCGGAGACGGCCAGCAGCGAAGACGTTAAAGGGGAATTGCGCCGGATCTTCGATGCGCCGCAGTTCAACCATTCTCCCGTCATGTGCCGCTTATTGTCCTATCTTGTCGAACAGACGCTGGCCGGCAATGGCCACCGGCTGAAAGCCTATACCATCGCCGTGGACGGTCTTGGCCGGGATGCGGATTTCGATGCGCGGATAGACAGCTATCCTCGTGTCCAGGTCGGCCGGTTGCGCAAATTGCTCGACGATTTCTATGCCGCGCACGATCTGGGTGCGGGCCTGCGGATCCACATTCCCAAAGGGGCTTATGTCGTCACATTCGGGAACCAGAAGCCCCAGGATATCCCTGCGGTCATGCCGGAGCGCGCCCGGCCGCAGATGTCGGATTCCGGAATGGCGGGCCTGGCACGTTTTGCCGCCGCCGCGCTCGTCGCGGGCCTGATCGGGCTGTTGGCGTGGCAGGCGCTCGGCGGACTGGCCCGGGCCGATCGGACCCCCTTGCCCGCTGCTGTGCAGACGGGCGAGGCAGGCGATGCTTTCCAGCGGTGCGTAAAGCTGGCCGGTGCCGACCGGTGCCGGCCAGCCCCTCCGGAGGCCTCCTAGAAGCTGCCGCTTACCTGGAAAGAGAAGATCGGCCCGAATTCCCGGCTGCGATCTTCGATGAAAGCTACCGGCCCGTCGCGCCGGTCGACAAAGAAGGTGCGGGTGAAATTCTCGTCCCTGTCGAGCAGGTTATAGACGCCGCCGCGAACGCGCAGGCCGAACACATCCTTATGTTCGATATAGGCGCCAACATAGGCTGAGGCATTGCGATAATCGTTGATCTGGGTGAGGCGGTAGCCATTGGCTTCCTGATAGTCTTCATATTCAAGGCCCCACGCCCATTCCGTGCCGGGCACATCGTGCCGCAGTTCAATCTCGATATCGCGTTGCATATCGTTGGATATGGGCCGGTTCTCGCCGGTCAGTGGATCGCGAACCCGGCTGCGCTGCAGCGTGAATTCGACATCGAGCCGTCCGCCGCGCCATCCCAGTGGATCGAAATTGAAGGTGCTGTTCCATTCCAGCCCATAGCGTTTGGCGCTGTCGATATTCCCTGGGGCTTCGGCCGTCGGGCTGAGCGGTATCTGGTCCACAATGTCGCTGATCTGCTCGTAATAGAGCCGCGCGGTGATCGAACCGAAGGCGCCGAGCTGCTGGGTGGCCTCGATCTCATAGTTCCAGCTTTGCGGCGGTACGAGGTTCGGGTTGCCGGCATCCTGGCTGTTGGTGCCAAGGTTCGTCGATGCGACGAAATCGGAAAAATTGAGCTGGCCCACCTCGCGCTCGACCCGCAGGCGGATGTCGAGCGTGTCACTGGCCGACCAGGCCAGCGAGACAAAGCCCTTGGGCCGGTAGAAGGACCGGGTAAGGCCGTTGGCGCCGCTTTGCATGATCGTCGAATATTCGCCGCCGAGCGATGCCTGCAGGGCTAGTGTGTCGGTGATGGGCCGGCCATAGGTGATATTGACCTCGGCCCGCTCCTCTTCGACGCGCGAGTTGGAATTGGGGAGGATGACCGGCTGGAAAACGCCTGCGGTATCGAGCGCGAAGAGATCGGACTGGACATCCAGCGTATTGAGCGCCCCTTCGACGGCAACCTGCCATTCACCGCCCATCGCCCAGCCATATTCGGCGCGCCCGATCCATTCGCCCTCGTCGAGCCTGCGGGTGAAAAGATCGCCAATGGAAGGCGTGGCGTCGACGAAATCGGTGATGAGGCTGGTTTCGAACGGGCTGCGTTCGAAGCTGCGGAGCCCGATCAGCTTGAGCCGGCCCGGCCCCAGTGCGAATTCGAAATCGCCGCTGATCTCGAAATTCCATTCATCCTCGCGATCCCGGAAAAAGCGGGTCCGGTCGGGCAGTCCCTGCCCGGTGCGCACGGAATCTTCGGAGCCGCGGAAATAGCGGCGGCCATAGGACAGATTGAGGTTGCCGACCGAACTGCCCGGGCCGTCATAGCGAAAGGTGCCGGAAAGCACCGGCGCGTCGCCGGAAAATGTCGCGATTTCATCATGCGTGGCGATGACCTGGCCCGTGGGATCGGTCACCAGTTCCAGTCCCTCGCCGCCGCCGCGGAACGAGTTATCGGTGTTGGAGAGGCTGAGCGTATAGTCGAACGCGCCCTGCGTCCCGCTGACCGAAATCTCGCCATTGGTCAGGCGCGGATTGGTGATGCGGCTGCGAAACTGGGGATTCCAGGAAAAATTTCCGCTTATCCCGCTCGTTTCGGCAATGATGTTGACGACCTGTCCGGAAAGCCCGGGAATATCCAGCGATGCGCCGTCGCGCACTTCTATGCGCGTCACATTGCTGGCCGAGATCCGGCCGAGGGTGGTGATCGCATCGTTCGATTTGCCCGACACGCGTTCGCCATTGATCAGGACATTGTCGCCGCCCTGGCCGAGGCCCCGGCGATCATCGCCCTGCTGGATCGTGAAACCGGGAATCTGGCGCACCATGTCGAGCGCCGAATTGGGGGAAAAGCGGGCGAAGAAATCCGGCGTGTAATCCTGGCCGCTTGTCGGCACGGAAGGGGCGCTGTCAACCGGGGCATTGGCGGCCTCAGCGGCTTCGTCGCTTTGCGCGAAAGCCGGAAATGCGAGCAGCGAGCTCGAGACCAACAACCAAGATGTACGCCGCATTGTAAAAAATTCCCTTCCCTGAGACGCAGCGTCCTTCGGCGAATGGCGCGCGATCATCCAGAGCCCGGCGGGCGCTTTCCGACCAGCGGCACCAATCTTTCGACAAGTGTCGTAAAAGTGTCGTTCGTCGGAAAGCGGGTGCGACGAATGGAGTTGGGTTGAGCCGGGTATGCCGCTATCCCGTGGCTGGACGGCGCGGGCCGCGGCCGCCTAGGCCGGACATCGCATCCGGACCGACATGCTGCCGTCGGGCGAGGTTACGGTCAGCCGTTCGCCGTCTTCGCTCAAACTATAGGCCAGGGTCTCGGTCCATTCCTCGCCCTCGCCCGAGAAGCGGTGATCGATCGTCAGGGCTTCTGGACCAGTTTGCGTTATCGTTTCCGGCGTGGCGCTGCTTTCATAATAGCTAATGCGATCGGCCTCGATATCGAGCCGCATCTCGCTGCCCGGGTCGGCGCATGTGTCTTCGGCAAAATCCCAGCGCCCCTGGAATGCCGCTGGAATCGCCTCAAGGGTTTCCGGTGCGACGATATCGGTATCGGGTCCGCCAGTGTCCGGTTCGCCGGTGTCCGTTGTGCTGCCGCCCGAACAGGCGCCAAGGGCCAGGAAAGCGGCTGCGATTGCCATGCTGCGCATCGATATTCTCCTCATGAATCCGTTCGCGCGATCAGGGCTTCGGCGGCGGCAGGCGCGCGGACCTTCGCTCCGTTTATGAAAAAGATATAGACGTCGCGGCCCTGGGGTGCAGGCGTGGCGGGCGTCAGATAATCCATTCCCTTGGCCTGTCCGCCATCGCGCCAGGCCTTGGCGATATCCGCCCAGCGATCAAGCTCCGGCTCGGGATAGCCGGTCGGGACATCCTCGCGGGCGCCGAGCAGCCGGGCATAGGAAAAGTCGGCAGTCTGATCGGCGATCTGCGGGTATTTCTCGCTATCCGCACAGATAATCGCCGCATTGTGTTTGCGCGCCAGTTCGACAAACTCGGTACAGACAAAGCTATCATGCCGCACTTCCAGCGCGTGGCGCAGTGTCAGCCCCTGATAGGTTTTCGGCAGCATGGCGAGGAAAGCGCCGAATTCTTCCGGATCGAATCTCTTGGTCGGCATGAATTGCCAGAATAGCGGGCCCAGCTTGTCGCCGAGCTCGGCAATTCCCTGGCCGAGAAACTTTTCGATGCTCTCTCCGGTTTCGCGCAAATCCTTGCGGTTGGTGCAGTAGCGCGAGGCCTTGATCGTGAATTTGAAGCCATCGGGAGCCGCGTCGCGCCATTTGGCGAAGCTTTCGGGCTTTTGCAGGCGGTAATAGGTGCCGTTGATCTCGATCGCGCCGAGCCGCCCGGCCGCATAGCTCAGTTCGTCGGCCTGGCGCAGTCCCTCAGGATAGAATGTGCCGCGCCACGGCTTGTAGGTCCAGCCGCCGATACCGGCGCGAATCTCGTGCACTTCAGTCATCGATTCTCCTCATCGCGCCCTTATGCCACGAAGCCTCGAGGGTGCGAAAGCGGTAGATTGGAATGGCGGCGCAATGCGCGCTAGGGCGCGATCATGAAAAGAGTGCGGCGACTGTTCGATGTGCTGACTTCACTGGCCCTGCTGGCGGGGCTGACCTTCGCCGCGCTGATCGTGCGAAATTATCTCTATCCGCCCGAGCTGCTCGACGCAGGGCCCGGCGATGTAGAGGTTATCGATGGCGACAGCCTTCGGCTGGGCGGACGGACCGTTCGTCTGCAAGGCGTGGACGCGCCGGAATATCGGCAAAACTGCAGGGACGCTGCGGGGTTGGAATGGCCGTGCGGGCGTGAAGCGCGCGCGGCGCTGGAGCGACTGGCCCGGTCCCCCGGCCTGACATGCGAGAGCCATGAGCAGGACCGGTATCGCCGTGCGGTGGCGCGGTGCCGCAACGCGGCGGGCGTCGACCTTGCGCAGGCGATGCTTGGCGCCGGCTGGGCTGTAGCCCTGCCTCGCTACGCCTTTCCCGGTTATGCGCGGGCCGAGGAAATGGCGCGTTCCGCCGGGCGCGGCATCTGGCGCGGAGAATTCGATCTCCCGTCCGACTGGCGCGCCGCGCATGCTATCGGTAGAGATGGCGCATGACTTATCTTTCTCCCGATCGTTCGGCGCTTCGGCGCACGTCCCTTCCTCTCTTTGCGGCTTTGGCGCTCGCTGCCTGCTCCCAACCTGCACCCGAACCCGCAGACACCGAAGGGGGCGCCGATCCGCAGGTCGCGTTTATGGCGAACCTGTCCGAACATTGCGGCCAGGCTTTCGCCGGACGGCTTGTGTCGACTGATGACGCCGATGCGGACATCGCGAGCCAATCGCTGGTTATGCATGTTGCGTCCTGCGCGCCGGATCAGATCCGTATTCCATTCCATGTCGGCGACGACCGTTCGCGCACCTGGGTGATTACGGACACGGGCACCGGCCTGCAGCTGAAACATGATCATCGCCATGAGGATGGCAGCGAAGATGCGGTTACCCAATATGGCGGGGATACGGCAGGACCGGGAAGCGCCGCCCGGCAGGAATTTCCCGTCGATGCCGAATCGATCGCCCTGTTCGAACGCGAAGGGCTGGCCGCGTCCGTCACCAATGTCTGGGCGATGGAGGTCGATGATACGATTTTCGCCTATGAATTGCGGCGGCCTGCGGGCGAGAATGAACGCTTCTTTCGGGTCGAGTTCGATCTGACGATGCCGGTCGAGACGCCTCCGCCCGCCTGGGGCAGCGAATAGATTTCTTGCCCGCACGGCAAATTGCCCGAAGAAATTCCCATTGGTTCGGAAAATACCCCAACTCTCCGCACGTAATAATATGTCGCGATGAACGACTTTTGCCCTAACAATCTGTAATCCAACGATTATGCAGTTTTGGCACGCATCCTGCTTAGTATGGGGTGAACCGGCGGAACGGTCTGCCGGGACTAACAGGAGCAAAACCATGTCGATCAATTTCAGCAACCTTCAGAGCGCCGCTTTCTCCGCTGTCGCTGCCTTCATCGTCAGCGCCGTGTGCATCAGCGCCGCAGTCGGTCCGGTTCTTCCCGTCGCCTAACGGCAGCGGGAAAACCGCCCCCCCCCTTCATCCGAAAGACAATATCATGACCCTCAATCTCTCCAGCCTCCAAAGCGCCACTCTCTCTGCAGTCGCCGCTTTCATCGTAAGCGCAGCCTGCATCAGTGCCGCTGTCGGCCCTGTTCTCCCGGTTGCCTAACCGCCTTTACTGCAAACTCTTTCACGAAAGACCAGACCATGACACAGAATTTCGCCCTTGATCGCAGCAACGCCAAATTAATGGGCGTATGCGCCGGCTTTGCTCGCTGGACGGGCTGGAATGTGCTGGCCATCCGCATCGGCCTGGTCGCTCTCACCCTTTTCGCCCTCGGCCCGGTAGCGCTGCTCGCCTATCTGATTGTCGGCTGGGCTGCCAACTAACCACCCTTTCGGACGGCCCTTGAGGGTCCCCCTTCCCTCGGGCCGTCCGTCCCTCAAACAGATGCATTCGGGACCGGTCAGCCAGTCGGCGGATTCGTATCGAAGCGCATAGCGCCTTCATTTTCGGGCACCCAGGGCTGGGCGCTCTGACACCAGAATTCCATTGTCGGTTTCAACCCGCTCGTATCGTCAAGCGTTCCCGCCTTGATAAAGGTCGCGCCGGGCATGGAGGGAATATGGGTCAGCACCGGAGATCCGCATTCCGCACAGAATTTCCGGTCGACGCCTGCGCCGCTTTCGCCCTGGTCATGATAGGTTTTCAGCGTCCCGCTGGTCGTCACCGCGTCTGCAGGAACGGAGATCAGGGCCGAATAGGCGCTGCCCGATTGCCGCTGGCAATTCTTGCAATGGCAGATCGCCGTCATTTGCGGCTCCGCGTCGACACTATAGCTGAACTGTCCGCACAAACATTGGCCGGTCAAAGTCATCTTGCTCTCTCCTTCTCGGCCCGACTATGCCACAAAGGGCGGCGAGCAGGATAGCGCGATCCGGATGGGGTCTCTTGCGCTCGCGGACAAAGCGGTCAAAAAGGGGTGATGCCATCGACCTTCGCCCGGCTTGTCGCAGCATTGACCGCCTTCATTGCCTGGGCGGGGCTGGCGATCCAGCTCGGCCTGTTGATGGCTCAGTTCGACGCGCAGGGCCTTGGCCCGGCCGCCGCGCTCTGGCGCTTTTTTGGCTTCTTCACCATCCTCACCAACAGCGCGGTCGCACTGGTCGCTACCGCGATGGCGCTCAGGCCACAGGGTCGGCTGGCCGGGCCGCGGAGCCGGATGGTCACGGCGTCTGCCATCCTCCTTGTCGGCCTGGTGTACTCGCTGGCGCTGCGCCATATCTGGAATCCCGAAGGGCTGCAGCTGGTGGCCGATCACATGTTGCACGACGCGACGCCGCTGCTCTTCGGCTTTACCTGGCTGCTGTTCCCGCATGAGGGGCTGGGCTGGCGCGCGGGTCTATGGGCGGCTGTCCCCCCACTTGCCTATTGCCTCTATGCTTTTGCACGCGGTGCGGTGGACGGCTGGTACGCCTATTATTTCCTCGATCCGACGCAGATGACGCTGGGCCTGCTAGCGGGAACCATGGCCATGCTTCTGACGGGCTTCATCGCTGCCGGAATGCTGTTCGTCGCGATAGACAGGATGCTGGCGCGGCGCAGCGCGGCATGAGCCAGGCCATCAGGCTCGGCGAAAGCTGGAAGGCGCCGCTGCGCGGGGAGTTCGCGGCGGAGTATATGCAGCAGCTGCGCGCCTTTCTCGTGGCCGAGAAAGAGGCGGGCAAGCGGATCTTCCCGGCCGGGTCGCTCTGGTTCCATGCGCTGGATGCGACGCCGCTGCCGAAAGCGCGCGTCGTCATATTGGGGCAGGATCCCTATCACGGCCCGGGCCAGGCGCATGGCCTGTGTTTCTCCGTCCGCCCCGGCGTTCGCCCGCCGCCGAGCCTCGTCAACATCTACAAGGAGATGGAGACGGACCTGGGCATCCCGCGCGCAAACCATGGCCATCTCGAACATTGGGCCGAGCAGGGCGTGCTCCTCCTCAACAGCGTGCTGACGGTGGAATCCGGCATGGCCGCCTCGCACCGTGGCAAAGGCTGGGAGCAGTTTACCGATGCGATCATCCGGCTGGTGGCGGAGAAGGAAGAACCCGTCGTCTTCCTCCTCTGGGGCAGCTACGCCCAGAAGAAGGCGGCGTTCGTCCAGAGCGTCGAACAAGGCGGGCGGCACTGCGTCCTGAAAGCCCCCCACCCGAGCCCGCTATCGGCGCATAACGGGTTTTTCGGCTGCCGGCATTTCTCGAAGGCGAATGCGTTTCTGGAGAGTGTGGGTCGGGAACCGATCGATTGGGCTTTGCCGGCGGAGGGGTAGCCTGATTTCGTGCGCCATTCCCCTACCCTCGATGGGGGAGGGCGTTTCGGTTATCGCTGGCGATAGAGCATGGAGCCTTTCGGTGGGCAAGCCATTGGCCATTTGCGCCGCTTTCGTGCAGAGCCTGTTGTTATGGATGCAACGGATCGCCCCGACGCACGGCCGATGGGCCTCCTCGCCCGCTTTGTTCTGGGCATCCTCCATTTCATCTATCGCCGCCACAAATTCACGGCCGTCGGCGCGCCGCCCGCTGAGCGCCGCTTCGTCATCATCGCTGCACCGCATACGAGCAATTGGGATTTCCCCAACTATGTCGGGCTGACCCATGAACTGGGGCTCGACACGCATTTCATGGCCAAGGATTCGCTGTTCAAATGGCCGATGGGAAAATTTATGCGGCAGGTTGGCGGTGTGCCCGTCCAGCGCGGCATCAAGCGCGACATGGTCCAGCAGATGATCGACGAGTTCGCGCGGCGGGCGGAATTTGTCCTCACCGTCGCACCGGAAGGCACGCGCGGCATGAAAACGGCGCAGGAATGGCGCACCGGCTTTTACCGGATCGCCCATGGCGCGGGCGTGCCGATCGTGTGCGGCTTCATGGATTACAAGCGGCGGCGCGCCGGGGTCGGCCCCGTGATCGTGCCGACCGGCGATTATGAAGCGGACATGGCGCCAGCATTTGCCTTTTACAGCGAGATGCTCGGCAAGCGGACGGGCGCCAGCGCTTAAGCAGGCTGGCGTCTAAACGTAGCGGAACGCTGGATCGTCGAGATCGATCTCGGGCAGTTCGTCCTTCTCCGTCCAGTAATCCTGGTTATGTTGCCATTCCGGCTTGTCGCCGCGCTTGGGCAGCAGATGCATCCCGCGCATCATATAGCCGGGGTTGAAATTGTCCGGATCGAGCCAGTCGAGCAGTGGCATGTCCGCATCTTCGGGCCGTAGCGCGGGGGTGACGCTCTGCGCGCCCTTCTCGTCCATATGTTTGAGCAACCTGCAGACGAAATCGCTGACCAGATCCGCCCGCAAGGTCCAGCTGGCCCGGAAATAGCCGAACACCCACACCATGTTCGGCACGCCGGTGAACATCATGCCGCGATAGGTGACCGTGTCGGAAAAGACGAGCGGCTCGTCATCGATGGTGAAGGCGATATCGCCCAGCACATTGAGATTGAAGCCGGTGGCGGTGATGATGATGTCCGCTTCCAGCATCTCCCCGGATTTGAGGAGGATTCCCTTCTCCGTGAAACGCTCGATCTCATCGGTGACGACGCTGGCCTTGCCCGCGGCGATCCCCTGGAACAGGTCGCCGTCGGGAACGAAGGCGATGCGCTGCTGCCAGGGCCGGTATCGGGGTGTGAAATGTGTGGCGATATCGAAATCCTCGCCAAGAAACTCCTTCACGCCGGCCAGCAACTCCTGCTTCACCGCTTCCGGCTCTTCCGCCGCGCGCCGGGTCAGTTCGCGCTGGTCGAACAGCACTTTCCTGCGGACGATCTCGTGGATCCAGTCCTCCCTGATGTCGAGTGCGCGCAGCGTATCGGCCAGTTCATTCTCATTGCGGCCGGGAATGAAATAGGTGGGGGAGCGCTGGAGCAGCGTGATATGCTCGCAATCCGCGGCGATCGCCGGAACCAGCGTCGCCGCCGTTGCGCCGGACCCGATGACGACGACTTTCTTGCCCTTATAGGCAAGGTCTTCCGGCCAGGTTTGCGGATGGACAATCTCGCCGGCAAAACTCTCCATCCCCTCCCATTCGGGGGTATAGCCCTGTTCGTGCCGGTAATAGCCCTGGCACATCCACAGGAAATTGGTGGTGAAACGAACGGTTTCCCCGGTATCGGCGCGCACGGCTTCCAGAGTCCAGAGCTTGTCCTCGCTCGACCAGCGCGCCGTGCTTATCCTGTGGCCGTAGCGGATCCGGGGCGCCAGATCATTCTCCTCGATCACTTCGTTCATATAGCCGAGTATCTCCTCGGCCGAGGCGATCGGCGCGCCGACCCACGGCTTGAAGCGATAGCCGAAGGTATAGAGGTCGCTGTCGGAGCGGATGCCGGGATAGGTGTGGGTGATCCAGGTGCCGCCGAAACTCTCCTGAGCCTCGAGCACGACATAGCTTTTGTCCGGGCACTGGGTGGAAAGATGATAGGCGCCGCCGACGCCCGATATGCCCGCGCCGACAATGAGAACATCGAAATGTTCGGCCGCCTGTCCGGCGCCGGTATCGTCTGTTCTCGTTCGCGTATCAGTCATGCCGCTGCTCTCCCTGCCTGTCGGAAACTCACTCCGATAAGTCTATCAGTGGCGGGCCTGCGCGGCGGCAACATTGATTTCTGTCAAGATACGCCCGGTACGGTTTGCGCTCGCAGACTTGCCGCGATATGGGCGATTTCAGCATCCAAGCGCTTCTCGATATCGGCGGCCATGAACTTTTCGGCCATCTTGCCGACCATCGGGACGGAGCAGATGGCCTCCGTTTCGCAGCGCAGCGCACAGCCATTGCCGTTCGCCTCGACCAGGATATTCCCCTCGACAGAGGCCGGGAGCCCCTCGGGCCGGACTTCGATATCGCAGCGATAGGGACCACCGGCCTCCCCGCTCCAGCTTTCCACCTGATGCACCTTGCTCCATTCGCCGATCACCGCCTGCAGCATCGGCGGCGCATCCATCGGCACCTCGCGCGCGCTGGTCACGATCCGCTCCCCGTCGGCGCCCGTGCCGATGGAGAGGGTGATGGCGCGGGCGCCCAGCGCCCGAAACTTGGCGAGCACGAAATCCTCATTCCAGAAGCTCCGGCAGAAAAGGTCGATATCGGCGTCGATATCATAGGCGAGGGATATCCGCTGCATGCCTTCTGTCCGGTTCAGGCCTGGGCCGCACTGAGCGCCTGATCGATATCGGCGATGATATCGTCGATATGTTCAAGCCCTATCGAGAGGCGGATATAGCCCGGCGAAACACCGGTCGCGCGCTGCTGTTCCTCGCCGAGCTGGCTGTGGGTCGTCGAAGCGGGGTGGATGGCCAGGCTGCGTGCATCGCCGATATTGGCGACATGGTAGAGCAGCCGCAGTGCGTCGATAAACGCCTTGCCTGCCGCAACCCCGCCGGCCAGTTCGAAACCGAGCAGTCCGCCCAGTCCGCCGGTCAGCACGGCCTCGGCCCGGGCTTTCTGTTCGCCTTCAAGCCGGGACGGGTGGATGACACGGATGACGCCTTCCCGGTTCTGGAGCCAGTCCGCCACCTTTTGCGCATTCTCGCAATGTTTGGGCATGCGCAGCGCCAGCGTTTCCAGACCCTGGAGGATCTGGAAGGCATTCATGGGGGACAAGGCCGCGCCGAGATCGCGCAACAAAACGGTGCGCGCGCGCAGGATATAGGCGATCGGCCCAAGCGGCTTTGCCGCTTCGGTCCACACCGCGCCGTGATAGCTGGGATCGGCGGTGTTGAGCATCGGCTGGCGCTCCGGATGCGCGGCCCAGTCGAAATTGCCGCCGTCGACGATCAGCCCGCCGATCGAGGTGCCATGGCCGCCAATATATTTGGTCGTCGAATAGACGATGATTGCCGCGCCGTGATCGAAAGGCCGGGCGAGGAGCGGGGCGGCGGTATTGTCGACAATCAGCGGGATGCCCATGGGCCGGCCGGCGGCGGCGATGTCCGCCATGGGCGCAACCACGAGCTTGGGGTTGGGCAGCGTCTCGAGATACCAGGCGCGCGTCTTGTCGTCGCTCGCATCGACAAAGGCCTGCGGGTCGGATGGGTCGACGAACCGGGTTTCGATGCCGCAATCCTTCAGCGTGTTGGCGAACAGGTTATAGGTGCCGCCATACAGGTCCGTGCCGCTGACGATATTGTCGCCGGCCCGGGCGAGATTCTGTACGGCATAGGCCGATGCCGCCTGGCCCGACGCCACGGCCAGCGCCGCTGCGCCGCCTTCTATGGCCGCCATCCGCTCTTCGAGGATCGCCGTGGTGGGGTTGCCGATGCGGGTGTAGATATTGCCAAGCTCGGACAGGGCGAAAAGGCTGGCCGCATGATCGGTGCTCTCGAACTGGTAGCTTGTCGTCTGAAATATGGGCGGCGCGACGGCCCCGGTGCCGGGATCGGCCCGCCAGCCGGCGTGCAGGGCGAGCGTTTCGGGGTGCAGGGTCTTTTCGGCCATCATAATCTCCTGTGTTTCGCGCCGTCCCTAGCGCAGCTTTTGCGGCGAGACACCCATGAAATGGAACCCGGATGCCCATTGCTTCCCGGCGGTATCTTGCGCGCCGGGCGCGTGCGGTTCAAACAGTTTGCAACGGGCGCCCTGTTCGATCGGGGCACAGGCGAAGAGAGGGCGAGGCGATCAGGAAACCGGGCAAGTTCGGCGCAGCATTGAGCGTATTGGCGCTGCTCGCGGCATGCGGCGGGGGCGGCAGCGGCGGTGGCGGAGGCGCGAGTAACCCGCCCACGGCAAATGCTCCCCCGCCTCCGCCCCCGGCCGGCAACGCCTGTTCCGTCGGTGCGCGCCAGCAATGGGCCGAAGCCCAGATCGATGAATGGTATCTGTTTCCCGAAACGCTGCCCGCCAACCGCAGCGCCGCCGGCTTTGCCACCGTCAGCGCCTATATCGACAATCTGACCGCCACCGCGCGGGCTCAGGGGCGCGACCGCTTCTTCACCTATCTGACGTCGATTGCCGCGGAAAACGCCTTTTTCCAGCAGGGGGCCAATGCCGGTTTCGGAATTCGGCTGGCCATCGACAGCGCCAACCAGCGCCTGTTCGTTTCCGAGGCCTTTGAGGGTGCACCGGCGCTCGCGGCGGGAATCGATCGGGGGACGGAGATTCTCGCTATCGGCACGAGCAGCGCCGACCTGCGCACCATCAGCCAGATCATTGCGGAAGACGGGCAGGCGGGGCTGACT
>JBPOET010000100.1:0-6351 GCA_051251675.1 Parasphingopyxis sp.
GGGACCACTGCTTGTTTTTGTTTGGCTGTTTCCGCTCGGAGCCATTTTCAATGCTACGTTAGCATATTCCATTATGGCAGCCATCATGCTTAGTTGGTACGCGGTCATGTTCCGCCTGAACTTTACGTCTTTCGCCTGTTCGGAATGCCACGAACCGATGGTGTCATCGTCCTACAAGGAGTGGCGTCCCGTGCCACTACGATACTGCTCGCAATGCGGAGCAGATTTGTCGAAACAATAGCTCTAGGCTAGCCGCCCCATCGCCCATTCCGCCGCTTCCCGCACAACCTCGTCCGGATCGTCGAGCAGCGCCCGCACAGGCTCCACCAGCGCAACATCGCCGCTATTGCTCGCGGCGATCAGGCAGTTGCGCACCATCCGCTCCCGCCCGATCCGCTTGATCGGCGATCCTGAGAAAACCTTGCGAAATCCCGCATCGTCGAGCGCCAGCAGATCGGCGAGCCTGGGCGCGGCGAGTTCGGCGCGGGGCGCGAAGGCCTTGTTGGCGCGGGCCTGGTCGGCGAATTTGTTCCAGGGGCAGACAGCCAGGCAATCGTCGCAGCCATAGATGCGGTTGCCCATCGCCGCGCGGAACTCGTTCGGGATCGGGCCGGCATGCTCGATCGTGAGATAGGAAATGCAGCGCCGGGCGTCCAAGCGATAGGGCGCGGGGAAGGCGTCGGTCGGGCAGGCTTTCTGGCAGGCGGTGCAGGAGCCGCAGCGATCGGCCGCGGGCGTGTCGGCATCGAGGTCCAATGTCGTGTAGATCGCGCCGAGGAACAGCCAGTTGCCATGGTTGCGGCTCAGCAGGTTGGTATGCTTGCCCTGCCAGCCGAGCCCGGCGGCTTCCGATAGCGGCTTTTCCATTACCGGCGCGGTATCGACGAACACTTTCACGTCCGCCTCCTCGCCCTGCTTCGCCGCTTCGGCAATCAGCCAGCGGGCGAGGCGCTTCAGCGCCTTTTTGACGAGATCGTGATAATCCTTGCCCTGCGCATAGACGGAGATCCGGCCGATATCGGCCTCGCCCTCCAGCCGCAGCGGGTCTTCCTTCGGCGCATAGCTCATGCCGAGCATCACCAAGGATCGCACCTCCGGCCAGAGCGCTTTGGGGCGTTCGCGGTGATGGGCGCGGCTTTCCATCCACAGCATCCCGCCATGCGCGCCCTCGTCCAGCCAAGCGCGCAGCCGCGCGGCGGTTTCGGGCGCGGCATCGGCGGGCGCTATCCCGCAGGCTGCGAAGCCTTCGGCCAGCGCCTGCGCTTTCAGGCGGGCGGAAAGGGTGTCGGTGGTCATCGCGCTCCTTCTAACTTGTTGGTGGCCTCTTAACCATCGCCCCGCTAAGGCCCGGATATGACTGTCGAACCCGCCCTGTCCGCCACGGCCCTGGTCAAGAATTTCGGATCGAAGCGCGCCGTGGACGGTGTCGACATATCGGTACCGCGCGGCAGCATTTACGGCATTCTGGGTCCCAATGGCGCGGGCAAGACGACGACCTTGCGGATGCTGCTGGGCATCATCGATCCCGATAGCGGCCGGCGCGAACTGCTCGGCACCACCAGGCCGCGAACCGCCAGCAACCGGATCGGCTATCTGCCCGAGGAGCGCGGCCTCTATCCGGGCATGAAGGCGCGCGAGGCCATCGCTTTCATGGGCGCGCTGCGCGGCCTTCCCTGGGCGGAAGGCCGGTCCCGGGCCGATATTCTGCTCGCGGAAGCCGGGCTCGGCCATGCCGCGAACGACAAGATCAAGAAGCTTTCGAAAGGCATGGCGCAGTTCGTGCAGCTGCTGGGTTCCATCGTCCACCGGCCCGAACTGATTGTCCTCGATGAACCCTTTTCCGGTCTCGATCCGGTCAATCAGGAGCGGCTCGAGGCGCTGATCCTCGCCGAGCGCGATCGCGGTGCGACGATCCTCTTTTCCACCCATGTCATGGGCCATGCCGAGCGGCTCTGCGACCGGCTGGCCATTATCGCCGGCGGCCGGCTGCGCTACGAAGGCAGCGTCGATGAGGCGCGCGCTACCCTGCCGATGCAGGCGCATTACACGCCGCGCGACAATGGCGAGCTGCTGGCCGCGCTGCTGCCCGCCGATGCGGTGCGCGAAAATGGCGGCTATGTGTTCGATGTGCCCGAAAGCGGCATGGAGGCCCTGCTCGCGATGTTGCTCGAAAGCGGTCACGGTATCGCCGGCCTGTCGCTCGAGCGGCCCAGCCTGCACGATGTGTTCGTCAAACTGGTTGGCGAAGAAACGGTCGAACGGATGGAAAGCGAAGCGGAGGCGGCGGCATGAGCAACCATCTGCGCCAGGCCGTAGTGATTGCACGCCGCGATTTCATCGCCACCGTCGCCACGCCCGCCTTCCTGATGTTTCTTCTCGCGCCCCTGTTCATGCTGATTTTCGCCATGGTCGGCGGCACGGGCGCACGGATGATCGCCGATAGCGGGGACGATGCGCAGCGGCTCGTTGTCATCGCCGATGCGGATTACGGCGCCTATGTCGAGGCGGCCGATGCGCGCATCCGGGCGACTTTCCCGGCCGGCATCGCGCCGGCCAGGCTGGAACGCCGCGCGCCGCAGGGCGGCGATCCGGAGCAGCAGGCCCGCGCCCTGTTCACCGAGAGCAGCATCGATGTCTCTGCCGTGCTCTTCGGCGTTCCCGATACGCCCAGGATCATATACGGAAGCGGCGCGCGCGGCGCGGACTATCTCGCCCTGCTTGCCGATACCGCGGCGCGGGACCGTCGCGGCGGCACGGCGCCGGGCGAGACGGCGGTCGAAATCGAACGGGAATCCTATGCGCGAACCAGCGCGACGATAGGCGGGCAGCAATCGCTGGGCTTTGCCGCGCTGTTTCTGTTGTTCCTGCTGACCCTGCTCCTGGCCGGGCAGACGGTGAGTGTTCTGGCCGAGGAAAAGGGCAACAAGGTGATCGAAATCCTTGCTGCCGCGGTGCCGCTGGAAGCGGTGTTTCTCGGCAAGCTGGTCGGCCTGTTCGGCGTGGCGCTGCTCTTCGTCGCTTTCTGGGGTACGCTGGCAGTGCTTGCGATCATGGCGCTTCCCGGCAGCGGCGCGGTAATGGCCACGCTCGATCCGGCAATCGGGTTCGGACCTTTCCTTGCGCTGGCGGTCGTCTATTTCGCGATGGGCTATCTGCTGCTGGGCTCCGTCTTCCTGGCGGTCGGCGGGCAGGCCAGCTCGATGCGCGAGATCCAGATGCTGTCTCTGCCGATCACCTTCTTTCAGATGGCGATGTTCGGCCTGGCCTCGGCTGCGGCAGCTACGCCGGGTAGTTCTCTGGCATTGTTCGCCGAACTGTTTCCGTTCAGCTCTCCCTTCGCGATGGTTGCCAAGGGCGCGTCGGATCCCCGTCTGTGGCCGCATCTCGCCGCTATCGCCTGGCAATTGCTCTGGGTTTCGGTCACCATTTCACTCGGCGCCCGCTGGTTTCGCAAAGGCGTTCTGAAATCAGGGCCTTCGATGTTCGGGCGGATCGGCGCGCTGTTTCGCGGCAGGCCCGCCTAGCGCAATTGGGCCCGGGCAGGTGGCCACCGGACGATCAGTCTATTGACAATCGTGTCAATTGTGTCAGTCTCGTTTTGCTACCGATAAATTTAGCCTTATAGAATAGGGCAGAGATGGCGGCGCAGCACGGAGCCATTCCGAGGCGAGCGCTACTGAGGAGATAAACATGGCGACGCATCCCGCGCACAGCATTCCCGAAAAGACCCCCGAACAACTCTATCGCGAAGAATGGGCGCGCGAATTCCGCGACGGCATCGATCGCTCGACGCTCGAAAAACCGCTGGCGACCGCCGATACGCCGCTCGAAGATATCGATGTCAGCCGGCCCGAACTCTATGCGCTCGATCGCTGGCAGCCGGTTTTCGAAAAGCTGCGCCGCGAAGACCCCATCCATTATTGCAAGGACAGCGTGTACGGCCCTTTCTGGTCGGTGACGACCTACAAGCCGCTCGTCGAGGTCGAATCGCTGCCCGACATTTACAGCTCGGACTGGCGCAATGGCGGCTTCACGATTCTCGACTCCAGCGACGATGAAACCATGGCGCTGCCGATGTTCATCGGAATGGACCGGCCCGAACATACGGCCCAGCGCCGGACGGTTTCCCCGGCCTTCACGCCGAGCGAGATAAGCCGGCTGGACGAGAATGTCCGCGCGCGGACGGCCGAGCTGCTCGACAGCCTGCCGATCGGCGAGGAATTCGACTGGGTCGACAAGGTGTCGATCGAGCTGACGACGGGGATGCTCGCCATCCTGTTCGGTTTCCCTTGGGAAGACCGGCGCAAGCTGACCTACTGGTCCGACTGGATGGGCGATGTGGTTGCCGCGATGGACCCCGAGCTCGGCCCCAAGCGCGCCGAGGCTATGTGGGAGGCGGCGGCCTATTTCCAGGCGCTGTGGAAGCAGCGCAAGGAAAGCGATCCGGGGCCCGATCTCCTCTCGATGATGGCGCATTCGGAAGCGCTGGGCGATATGGACGAGCGCAATTTCCTCGGCAATATCACCCTGCTGATTGTCGGCGGCAACGATACGACGCGCAATTCCATGTCCGGCGCCGTCTATTTCATGAACCAGTTCCCCGAACAGGCCCGCAAGCTTGAGGAGAATCCGGATCTGATCAAGAACGCGGTGTCCGAAACCATTCGCAAGCAGACGCCGCTTGCGCATATGCGGCGTACGGCGATGCAGGACACCGAACTTGCCGGCAAGAAGATCAAGAAGGGCGACCGGATGATCCTCTGGTACATCTCGGCCAACCGCGACGAGAGCGTGTTCGAGAATGCCAATGACTGGATCGTCGATCGCGAAAATGCGCGGCGGCAGGTGGCCTTTGGCTATGGCATCCATCGCTGCGTCGGCGCGCGTCTTGCCGAGCTTCAGCTGCAGGTGCTGTTCGAAGAAATGGCGAAACGGCGACTGCGCCCGACAATCACGGGCGAGATCGAGCGCGTGAATTCGAATTTCGTCCACGGATTCAAGAAAATGCCGGTTACGCTCTCGAAATATTGAGCGCCGCATTTTTGACGGGGAGGGCCTTCGAAACGCCTTTCCCGAAAAGCTGAAACCCGGAAGAAAAGATGTAAGGGAGAGTGATTATGGCCACAGCTGCAACCCCGGTCGAGGAGTCGGTTGAGACCGTCGTCGTCGAAGCGCCGCATCCCTGGGATGTGAGTGTTTCGGAAATCTATGTCGAGGATCGCTGGCAACCGATTTTCAAGGAAATGCGCGAGAAAGCGCCGATCAACAAGGTCGTGGGCTCCGCCTATGGCGATTACTGGAACGTCACCACCTATAAGGAAATCCAGCATATCGAGGCGCTGCCGGACCTGTACAGTTCGGCCCAGGGCATCACGATCATCACCGATCCGGAAAACCTGCCCGAGGATCTCGATATCCGCCTGCCGATGTTCATCGCCATGGACCGGCCCGAACATACCGAGCAGCGCCGGGTTATCGCGCCGGCCTTTACGCCGAGCGAGATGGAACGGATGACCGAGGAAGTCCGGGGCCGAACGGCCGAAATCCTGGACGGGTTGCCGATCGGCGAGCCGTTCGACTGGGTCGACCGGGTGTCGATCGAGCTGACTACCCAGATGCTGGCGATCCTGTTCGACTTTCCCTGGGAAGACCGCCGCAAACTGACCGAATGGTCGGACTGGATGGGCGATGTCGAAAACGCGCTGGATGAAGAGAAACGCCGCGAACAGCTCAAGCATATCTATGAGGCCGGGGCCTATTTCCAGCGGCTCTGGGACGAGCGGCTCGAAAAAGGCGAGGCGCCGGACCTGATCTCACGCATGATCCATAGCGAGATGCGCGACATGGATCAGTTCACCTTCATGGGCAATCTGATGCTGCTGATCGTTGGCGGTAACGATACGACGCGCAACTCCATGTCCGGTTATGCCTATGGAATGTCGCAATTCCCCGAGGAGCGCGAGAAGCTCGAGCAGAATCCCGAACTGATTCCGGCGGCCGTGCAGGAAATCATCCGCTGGCAGACTCCGCTTGCGCATATGCGGCGCACGGCGACCGAGGATCATGAAATGTTCGGGCATCAGGTGAAGGAAGGGGATTCCATCATCCTCTGGTATATCTCGGCCAATCGCGACGAGAAATTCTTCGACCGGCCCGACGATATCTGGCTCGAACGCCCCAAGCCCGGTCGGCATCTGTCCTTCGGCTATGGCATCCATCGCTGCGTCGGCGCGCGGTTGGCCGAGCTCCAGCTGCGGCTGTTGCTCGAAGAGATGGCCAAGCGCCGGCTGCGCGTGAATGTGATCGGCGAGCCCGAGCGCGTCTCGGCCTGTTTCGTGCATGGCTATAAGA
>JBPOET010000101.1:0-6342 GCA_051251675.1 Parasphingopyxis sp.
GGGTGGTGCCGCTCACGGCTTCTACGCTGAGGCGAGCCTCATGGGGGCGGATCATCAGCCAGACAACGACGCCGAGAACGACAAGGGCGAACAGGATCAGGATCAGTCTTCTGCGGGTCATTTCTGTTCTCTTCCTTGTCCATCGTCGTCGCTGGGCGGATGCAATTTCAGGCGGGTAACGCGTTTGCTGTCGCCCTCGGTCACCTCGAGCTGCCAACCGCTCGGATGTTCGAGCATATCTCCCTGGACGGGCACCCGGCCAGCAAGTACGAACGCCAGCCCGCCCAGCGTATCGACATCTTCGTCGATCTCGCCCAGTCGCTCGTCGACAATTTCCGCGACATCATCCAGCTCGGCACGGGCTTCCGCGTCCCAATGTCCCTGCGGCGTCTCTACCAGCAGTTCGCTCGCTTCCTCATCATGCTCGTCCTCGATCTCGCCGACGATTTCCTCGACGATATCTTCGATGGTGACGATGCCCTCGGTGCCGGAATATTCGTCGAGCACGATTGCCATATGGGTGCGGGTGAGCTGCATTTCGGCGAGCAGGTCGAGCACGCCCATGGATTCGGGGACATAGCGTGGTTCGCGAATGAAGCTTTCGATCGTGTCCGGGCGCGGCTGATCGGATGCGAGAACGGTAAAAATATCGCGGATATGGATCATGCCGATGACTTCATCGAGCGTTTCACGATAGACGGGCAGGCGGCTGTGGCCGGCTTCGGAAAATACTTTAACGACCGTGTCGAAGCTCTCTTTCTCCTCGATCGCGATAATGTCGGCCCTCGGTACACAGACATCGTCGGCCGTTGTCTCGCCGAAATGCAGCAGCCGTTTGAGCATCTGCCGCTCCACCGCGGAAAGATCGCCATTGTCGAGCGGCTCGGCATCATGTTCGTCGATGGCGGCTTCCAGCTCGTCCCGAAGGGTCGGTTCGCCATTTTCTCCGAAGATAAGGCTGCGAAGGCCTTTCCATATGCGCCCGCCGCCTGGTTCGGTGGACGCGGTGCTACGCGAGTCGTCTGACATAAAGTTTAATTGCTATACCTCGTTCGTCGTCACAGCGGGTTGATATGGATTTGCGATGCCCAGCGCCGCGAGCGCCGATCGCTCCATTGCTTCCATTGCATCGGCTTCGGCTTCACCCGTTTCATGGTCATAGCCTAGCAAATGCAGCATGCCATGGACAATAAGATGCGTTGCATGATCCTGGACCGAAATCTGCTTCTCATCCGCTTCGTCCTCGCAGACGCCCCGCGCGAGCACGATATCGCCGAGCAGCACTTCCCCGTCATCGCTATTAGCGAGCGCGCCGAGCATGTCCGGCTGGACCATCGGGAAGGAGAGAACGTTGGTTGGCTTATCCTTGTCGCGATAGGCCGCGTTCAGGCTCCGGACCTCGTCATCGTCTGTCAGCTTTATCGAGATTTCGAGTGTCACGGCCTCTTTCGCCAGATCTCCATGCGGCGTCTGGCGGATGGCCTGGGTGACGGCCTTTAGCGCTAGAAGGTCCCAATCGACGGAATCGGGCCACTGGCCTTCATGCTGAATGGCGACGGAGATCATCCGGAGCCCTCATAGGCTTCGACGATCCGCCCCACGACCGGATGGCGGACGACATCGCCGACGCCGAACCGGATCGTCGCGATACCCTCCACGTCTTCGAGCCGCGAAACCGCATCGGCCAGGCCGGAAACGCCCTCTCCGGGCAGGTCCACCTGTTTCGGGTCGCCGCACACGACCATCCGGCTGTTCTCCCCGAATCGCGTCAGGAACATTTTCATCTGTGCGGGGGTCGTGTTTTGCGCTTCGTCCAGTATCACAAAGGCGTCGGCGAGCGTGCGTCCGCGCATAAAGGCTATCGGGGCGATTTCGATCTCGCCGCTGGCGATGCGCCGTTCGACCTGGTCGCTGGGCAGCATATCATAGAGCGCGTCGTATAGCGGCCTGAGATAGGGATCGACCTTCTCGCGCATGTCGCCGGGCAGGAAGCCGAGCCGTTCCCCGGCCTCCACGGCGGGGCGGGAGAGGATCAACCGGTCGACGGAGCCGGTGATCAGCTGGTGCACGGCCTGGGCGACAGCGAGATAGGTCTTCCCGGTTCCTGCGGGGCCGAGGGCGAAGATCACGTCTTCGCGCGCCAGGGCTTCCATATAGCGGGTCTGGGTCAGCGAACGCGGAACGATGGTTTTCTTGCGCGTCCGGATCATCACCTTGGGTGGTTCTGAAACGTCCTTGCGCACGACGCCTTCGAGCGTGGGCTCGGCCGACATGGCGATGACGGCCTCGACAGCGCCGGCATCGATCTCCTGCCCTTCGGCAAGGCGGTTGTAGAGACCGGTGAGCACTTCGCGGGCCCGTTCGGCATTGGCCTCTTCGCCCTCGATCGTCAGCCGGTTGCCGCGCGCGGCGATATAGACGCCAAGCCGGTTTTCGATGGCGACGAGATTCTGGTCATATTCCCCGAACAGCCCGCCCAGCAGATCCTGCTTGTCGAATTCGAGATCGAGCCGGGTGCGATCCTCGCGCGGCTTTTGCGCAGCTTTTTTTGGCATCAGGCGGCCTCCTCGGCTGGCACCGCTCCGCCCAGGCTTCTCGGTCCGGCGGAGAGGATGTCGACATCGATCATCGTGCCGATCGGTTCGTCGGTATCCAGATGGACCGATTGCAGCCAGGGCGATTTGCCGATCCGCTGGCCGGGTTTGCGTCCCTCGCGTTCGAGAAGTACGCGCGTGCGCCTGCCGATCGCCTGCTGATTGAACGTCATCTGCTGTTCGTTCAGCAGCGCCTGGAGACGCTGGAGGCGCTCGTCGGCCAGTTCCGGCGCGATGAAGCTGTCGGTCATTTCGGCTGCCGGCGTACCGGGCCGCGCGCTATATTTAAAGGAGAAGGCCTGAGCATAATTGGTTGCGCGCACGATATTGAGCGTTGCTTCGAAATCTTCGTCGCTCTCGCCGGGGAAGCCGACGATGAAATCGCCCGAGATCGCGATATCCGGCCGCGCTTCGCGAACCCGCTCGATAATCGCGAGATAGCTGGCCGCGCTATGGCTGCGGTTCATGGCCTTGAGAATAGGATCGCTGCCCGACTGCACGGGCAGGTGGAGATAGGGCATCAGCGCCTCGACCTCGCCATGCGCCCGGATCAACCCTTCGGTCATGTCATTGGGATGGCTGGTGGTGTAGCGGATGCGCTCAAGGCCCGATATTCGGTCAAGCGCGCGGATCAGGCCATCCAGCCCCTGACGGTTGCCCCTTTCATCGTCCGCTTCCCAGGCGTTCACATTCTGTCCGAGCAGCGTGATCTCTTTCGCGCCGGCATCGACAAGCGCCCTGGCTTCGTCGATCACAGCATTCCATGGACGCGATACTTCCGCGCCGCGGGTATAGGGCACCACGCAATAGGTACAGAATTTGTCGCATCCTTCCTGAACCGTGAGGAAGGCGCTGGGGGACTGTTTCGCGCGTTTCGGCAGGACACCGAACTTCGAAGCAACCGGCATATCGGTGTCGAGCGCATTTTCCCCGCGAGCCGCCTTGGCGACCAGCGCCGGAAGGTTGTGATAGGCTTGCGGCCCGACAACGATATCGACTTCGCGGGCGCGGCGCGGGATCTCGGCACCCTCGGCCTGCGCGACGCAGCCGGCAATGGCTATCATCGGCGTTGAGCCATCGTCGCGGCGCAAACGGCCGATATCGGAATAGACCTTCTCTGCCGCTTTTTCCCGGATATGGCAGGTGTTGAGCACGACGAGATCGGCTGCGTCCGCATCGTCTGCGGGCGCAAGGCCTTCAGTGTCCAGAAGTTCGGCCATGCGCTCGCCGTCATAGACGTTCATCTGGCAGCCAAAGCTTTTGACGAAATAGCTTTTCGGATCGGTCCGGCGGTTCGTTCGACTCATGGTCGCGCCTATAGGACAGGCTTGCCGCCAAGAGAAGCGGAGAGCGCCTGCCGGATCTGTTCGCGGGCCGTTGCGGCGATTTCCTTGCGATCGTTGCACTGCGTCGGATCGAAGGGTTCGAGAAACACGAGGCGGACGGGGATCACGTCTCGCCGGCACAGTATCCGCCAGGCATTGTGCGGTGCGCTTTCGTCGCCAACCCAGGCCGTTTCAGGCCCAAGACCGTAGAAATCAAGAAACAGAGGCTGGATGCGAATACCGCGGGGAGGCGGCGACAGAACGGCGAAGAGAGGCGGCTTGAAGGGTAGCAGGCTCGTTCCATCGGTCGTCGTGCCTTCGGGAAATATCGTGACCGGCTGATGGTCGTGGAGCGCCTCGCGAAGGGTTTCGACCTGCCCTGCGACGCTGAGCTTGTTTGTCCGGGACACGAAAACCGTGTTGTTGATGCCCGCCAGCCAGCCGATGACCGGCCATTTGGCGATGCCGTCCTGTGCGACAAAGGCCGCGCGCGTAACGCCTCCTACTATCGGAATGTCCAGCCAGCTCAGATGGTTGGAAACATAGAAGACATCTTCTTTCAGGCGCACGCCTTCGATTGCGATGCGAACATTGCAGATCCAAGCGATCCCGAAGAGGAAGCGGGACGGCCAATGGGAAACACAACCGAACAATTTTGTGAGATAGTGCGGCGGAAGGCAGAGTAGCAGCAGGCCCAGCATGGCCAGAAAGCGGAAGAGAAAACGGAGAGGGCCGAAAAAGCCGATCGGCGGGTAGCTTTCCGGCGCGTTTGTGCTCACGCCAGCTCGCGGTCGATCTTTTGTCCGAGCGCGTCGGCGATCGCGGACTGGCATTGTTCGGCCACATCTTTGCGGTGAGAGTTTTCGTCGATTTCTATGGGATCGAGCAGGTGGATCGTGACATTTTCAACCCCTCGCCGCGCGAAGACCTGGCGCGCATTGGTTGCTGCGTGCGTCCCGCTTGGCCAGATCAGGTCCTTGCTATGCTCGCCATAGTCCAGAGCGACGGGTTGCACGGCAATGTGATCGACGGGCGGGATGACCGCACCGAAAAGGGCAGGGCGGAATGGCTGTAAAGTTCCGTTATCGAGCTTGCCTTCCGGGAAGAAGGCGACCGATGTGCCTGCGGTCAGTGCCTGACGAATACGTTCAGCTTGCGCTCCCGCCGCCCGACGATCGCTGTTGGCGATATAAATTGTCCCAACCATAGTCGCGAGCCATCCTGCGATCGGCCAGTTGCGGACGGTTTCCTTGGAAACAAAAGAGGCGCCTGTCGCGCCGCCGATGAGCAGGATGTCCATCCAGCTTTGGTGGTTCGAAGCAAAGAGAATCGTGCCCTTTGCCCGCTTGCCCACGATGGTGGCGCGCAGACCGCAGGCGCGTCCGCACCATCCAAGAAAGCGCTGTGGCCAAGGGGATTCCAGACGGAAAAGGCGCCACAGCAGGTGAAGCGGAACGCAAAGCAGGATTAATCCGACCAGCCATGTCAGGCGAAACAGAAAGCGTGGCAACGGCCTGGCCTAGTTACCGCGCTCGCGAGATACGCCATATAGCTCCATGCGATGATCGACGAGCCGATAGCCTAGTTTCTCTGCAATACGCCGCTGCAATTCTTCCAGTTCTTCGTCAACAAATTCGATAACTTTACCGGATTCAACGTCTATCAGATGGTCATGATAATCATCTGCCGCTGCCTCGTAACGCGAGCGGCCGTCGCCGAAATCATGACGCTCCAGAATTCCGGCTTCTTCGAATAAACGGACCGTCCTGTATACGGTGGCAATCGATATTCCGCTGTCGACAGCAGAGGCGCGCTCATGGAGCGCTTCGACATCGGGATGATCATCTGCTTCCGACAGCACCCGTGCGATCACACGACGCTGTTCGGTGATACGCAGGCCTTTTTCCGCACATAGCGCTTCAATGTCGATTTTTCGGTTCATGGCGAAGGTCTAGAGAATAACCGCGCGGCTGAAAAGAGAGAGGCGACGGATTGTCTCCGCCGCCTCCCGATTATTTCGCTTTGTTGCGAGAGCCGGGCTTGCGGCCCAGGCCGATTTTCTTCGCCAGCTTTCGCCGTTGCTCGGCATAATTGGGCGAAACCATCGGATAATCGGCAGCAAGGCCCCATTTCTGCCGATACTCGTCGGGAGTCATTCCATAATGCGTCATCAGATGGCGCTTGAGCATCTTCAATTTCTTCCCGTCCTCAAGGCAGACAATATAGTCAGGCTTGATGGACGAGCGGATTGAAACGGCGGGTTCCGGTTTTTCTTCCGGCGCATTTGCCTCGTCCAGGGCTGCAAGCGCTCCATGAACATTCTGAATAAGCAACGGCAGGTCAGATACTGCGACGCTGTTGTTACTTACATGGGCGGAGACAATGTCGGCCGTCAGAGTTATCAAAGTTTCGGTCATGTCTAC
>JBPOET010000102.1:0-6312 GCA_051251675.1 Parasphingopyxis sp.
ATCCTGTAGCTGTACGGCATCCATCACTGCGCCGCCAAACTCATTGTGCCCGACCGCCCTTCGGAGTCGATGAGATCTTCGTCTCAACCTCCCTCTCTGGTGCGCAATAAATGTCGTACAGGATCTCCAGTACGCGGCGGGCCTCATCACCATCGAGTGAGTAATGCAGTGTTTGTCCTTCGCGTTGGAACTTGACGAAACCGTCCTTGCGAAGCAGCGCGAGGTGCTGTGAAACCGCTGGTTCACGCACATCCAGAAGCTCCGCCAGTTCCCCGACCGATCGCTCGCGTTCGACAAGCTGGCACAGGATCATAAGCCGGTTGTGGCTCGCCAGGGCCTTAAGCAGAGCCAGCGCCTGATCGGCCTTATTACGCATGTCCTTAATTTCCATACTTGCATATATGCGAATCTACGCATATATTGTCAATCCTAATCATGTTGAACGTCCGGCACTTTGTGGGTCGGGCAGCAAGTTGAAGGGCCAACGCCATGAGCAGCGTCAGAAAGATCGATGATCGTTTTGCAGTCGGACTGAATCCTCCTTCCGCAGATGATCTGCGCGCGCTTCACGAGAAGGGCTATAGATCGGTGGTCAATCTGCGCTGCGAGGAAGAACAGGATCAACCGCTACAGCCCGATCAGGAAGGTGAGGCGGCGCGCTCACTAGGAATGGAATACAGGCATGTGCCTGTCTCGGGCGAGGCACTCGATCATGATCTTGTCGATGCGTTTCGCGGTCAGCTGAAAGACCTTCCCGGCCCGGTCTATGTCCACTGCGCTTCTGGCAAACGCGCCGGCGCCTTCACCATGATGCATCTGGCCTCCGAGGCTGGAATGTCGGGCGAGGCCACCCTGCAACAGGCCGAAGCAATGGGCTTTGCCTGCGATAATCCAAACCTCGCCGCGTTCGTACGTGGCTATGTCGACAGTTGCGGCGGCTGAGCTCGCTCAACGATCATCGCAGAACATTCTTTATACCCGATCCGAAGAGCATCCCATGAAACCAGACGTAAAATCCTTCTTCGACGAAAACACCAACACGATCAGCTATGTGGTGTCCGACCCCGGCACCAAAGCCTGCGCCGTGATCGATGCGGTGTTGGATTTCGATGTCGCCGCCGCGCGCACATCGACAGAGTCCGCCGATCTGATCATCGGCTATGTACGCGACGAAGGTCTTCGATGCGATTGGGTTATCGACACCCATGTCCATGCCGACCATCTGTCGGCCGCTCCCTATGTTCAACAGGCTTTGGGCGGCAAGATCGGGATCGGATCGAAGATCACGATTACACAGGATGTTTTCGGCAATATCTTCAACGCCGGCACCGAATTCGCCCGCGACGGCAGCCAGTTCGACCGGCTGTTCGACGATGGCGACGGTTTCTCCGTCGGCGATATCGGCGCGCGCGCCATCCATACGCCCGGTCATACACCGGCCTGCATGACTTATGTCATCGGCGACGCGGCCTTTGTCGGCGATACGATGTTCATGCCGGATTACGGGACGGCCCGCGCCGACTTTCCGGGCGGTGATGCGCGCATACTTTACCGCTCGATCCAGACGATTTTTGGGCTGCCAGACGATACACGACTATTCCTGTGCCACGATTATTTGCCCGAGGGGCGCAGCGAGCATCGCTGGGAAGCCACGGTGGCAGAACAGAAGCGCGCCAATATTCATGTCAACGAGAATGTGAGCGAAGATGGTTTCGTCGAAATGCGCGAAGCCCGCGATGCGCAGCTCGGCATGCCGAAGCTGATCCTGCCTTCGATACAGGTGAATATCCGCGCAGGTCATATGCCTCCACCGGAGGACAACGGGACGCGGTATCTCAAACTGCCGGTCAATATATTCGGCGAAGCTGATACGCCGCCCGACGAAACCGGACCGGGGACGCAGTAAACGCGCCGGGACAAATCAGTCGGCGCCGAACCTTTGGGAGAAAGTCATGAGCTACTATTTTGCAAAAACCATTACTGGCAAAAGCTTCGGCGACGTCGTCGCAACGGTGACCAGTGCGCTGAAGGATGAAGGCTTCGGCATTTTGACCGAGATCGACGTCCGCGAGACGCTGAAAAAGAAGCTCGACGAGGACTTTCGTGATTACCGCATATTGGGTGCCTGCAACCCGCCGCTGGCGCACCAGGCGCTGCAAGCTGAGGACAAGATCGGCACGATGCTACCCTGCAATGTCATCGTCCAGCAAACCGGTGACGGCGTCGAGGTCGCCGCCGTCGATCCCGCCGCCTCGATGCAGGCGGTGGACAATCCCGCACTGGAATCGGTGGCTGAAACCGTTCGCGACAAGCTCAAAAGCGTAATCGATAGGCTTTAAGCGCGGCCCGGCTATCGATTGCCAAGCAACTTCAGACAAATAGAAGCGAGAAACAGATGAATGGATATGAAGGAATGACAGGTGGAATGATCGGCATGGGCCTGATCTGGCTATTGATCGTCATATCGCTGGTGCTTGGTATCGCCGCGCTGATCAAATATCTGCGCTCGAAATAAAGGCACCGGGTGACCGGACTGTACTGCCCTGGAACATGTATCCGGTGCGGCTGGTTACAGGCTGATTGCCCCAAATCAGTCTCCGGTGAAGGCGCATTCTAACTCGGACGGCACGAATGGCGAGTGACGCAGTGAGCGGCGAACCGGTCTCCGGGCCGATTTTTCTTTGCCCGTTTGGCGGCAATCCAGCTTATACAAAGCGTTAGGTTTCAATTTCGCTAGAACACGGAACAGGGAATTCCCTCCGCTGATCAGGAAAAATTGCAATCGAGAACGGTACCGCGTTTGCGATTAGTTGAGCTGGCTATGTCCGCTTTGCGCCCTCAAAGTTGCCTTTTATCTCCCGTTATGCAGTTTTCCTTAACTGACGTAGGTTGGTTAATCTCAACCAAAAGCGCCGAAAATCGGACGGTAATGCATAAGCGGCTGGCACCACCAAGAGCGTCAAAAACGTCGAAGTCGTCAGCCCGCCAATGATGATGAACCCCATTGCGTTGCGCCATTCCGCTCCGTCCGATTGCGCAAATGCGACGGGCATCATACCGAAGATGGCGGCAAGTGCCGTCATCAGAACCGGCCGGAGTCGTTCGGGAGCGGCCCGGCGCATGGCCTCTGCCGCACCCTCGCCGGAATCTCGGTATTTGTTCGCTTGATCGACGAGCAGGATTCCATTCTTCATGACGATCCCCATGAGCGCGATCAGACCGATTTGTGCAAACAGGCTCATCTCCTGACCCGAGAGCCACATTGCGGCAAAAGCGCCCGAAAAAGAGAGAGGTGCTGTCAGCATGATGAGAATAGGTTGACCGAAACTGTCGAACTGGCTTGCAAGAACAATGTAGAGCGCGACGAGCGCCAATATGAAGGCGAAAATGATCGCGTCGGCAGTATCAGCCAAGCGTCGCGCCATGCCTTCGGTCAGCGTCTCCAAGCCCTCGGGAGGCGGATTTTCCGCGAGTATTTCGTCAAGCCGGTCGACCGCCGTGCTTAGAGCGACACCCGGCGGCGTATTGGCGCGCACGGAAATCTGGCGAGCGCGGTCAATGCGGTCAATCTGTGCGGGTCCGTCAGCCACGCCGACCTCGGCAACCGCCGCGAGATCGACCAAGGTGCCGTCGCCAGATCGTACGGGAAGCGTTTCGACATCGACCAGCGTCTGGCGTCTGCCTTCTTCAAGACGAACACGAACGTCATAGCGACGCCCATCGTCTTCAAAGCTGCCAGCCTCCGTGCCGCCGATAAACGTTCGCGAGGCGGTCGCCAAACTACGCGCCGAAACGCCAAGATCGGCAGCCCGGTTTCGGTCGAGCCGAATTTGCAGCTCTGGCCGGCCACCTTCATAGCTGGTCTGGACGTCAACAAATTCCGGCGATGCGCGCATCTGGTCGGCCACCAGAATCGCATAGTCGTTGATCGACTCCAGATTGGGGCCGGTCACGACCAGATCAATGGCCATCTGCCCGACGCCGCTACCGGAAACCCACGGCACATCTTCAGCCAATAGATCGTTCGCCTCCGGCACGGCCTGGGCTAATGCCTCACGGGCAAAGGACATGATCTCGCCTTGATGGATATCGCGCTCGTTTTTTGGCGTCAGGCCGACATAAAGGTTCAAAATGTTCGTGCTCTGATTGGTGCCCGCTCCAGCAGTCACAAAAACAAGATCGATTTCGGGATGCTCTCTCAGCGCCCGGTCCGCCCGGATCGCAGCGTCCTTCGCTGTCTCAATTCCGGTGCCAAGCGGCAATTCGACCGTCGCGAGAAACTCGGATCGGTCGGTACTCGTCATAAAAGTGGCGGGAACCAGGGATGCGAAGAAGCCGCCAATGAACACGCTGGCCAGCGCGCCCAGAAGGACCAGATAGCGGCGGCGGATTGCCCATCCGATCAGGCTTTCATAGCGCGACCGAAGCGCCTTATGGAAATTCTCGATGCGGCCTAGCCAGCCGACATGACCCTTTTCGGGCCGCAAGAACCGGGCCGACAGCATGGGCGTCAGCGTGAACGCCACCAGCAGCGACACGCTCACAGAGAATACGATGGCAAGACCATATTGGAAGAAGAAGCGGCCAACGATCCCTTCCATAAACGCGATTGGTACAAAGACGGCGAGGGTGGCGAAGGTGCCTGCGAGAACGGCAAGAGCCACCCGCTGGGTCGCCGTCGAAGCTGCCTTCCGGGGCTCGGCCCCGCCGTCAATATCGTTTTGCACCGCTTCGACCACCACGATTGCATCGTCCACGAGCAATCCGATGGCCACGGTGAGCGCGAGCAACGTCATCATGTTCAGTGTGAAATCAAACGCGCCAAAGGCTGTAAATGTCGCGATTATGGATGTGGGTATCGCAAGCAGGACGATGATTGTCGCTCGCCAACTCAAAAGGAACAGAAACGTCACCAGCACAACCAGAACGATGGCGATGGCCAAATCGAACAGGACATCTTCGATGGCGGACTCGATAAAGCGTGCGGTGTCGCGGGCGATGACCATGTCGACGCCCTCCGGCGCACCTTCGCGCAATCGTTCGATTTCATCGCGAAGGGCATTTGATACCTCGACAGTGTTTTCGCCCGATTGTCGGCGCACTTCGAGCACGACGCCGGGACGACCGTTGAGCTGCGCATAGCTCGTTTCATCTTCAACGGAGTCTTCGATCCGGGCGACATCCCGGATACGTGTGGTCTGGCCATTGGGCCTATAAGCGATAGCGAGATTGCCGAATTCCTCCGCCGTTCCCGCTTCCGCAAGAGTTCTCGCGCCAAACTGCCTTGTGCGCCCCTCGATCTCCAGTCGTCCACCGGGCAACTCGGCATTCTCATTCGCCAGCGCCTGCACGACATCGTCGGCGGTTACGCCGCGAGCGCGCATTGCACTTGGATCAAGCCATACGCGCATTTCGCGTTCGCGCCCGCCGACTAGCGAAACAGAGCCGACGCCTTGGACACGCTGGAGCCGTTCCTTGACGACCTCATCCGCATAGGTCGTGAGTTCGCGCACCGACATATCGCCGGACAGCATGATCGACATTATCGGCGCAGCGTCGGGGTCGACCTTTGCGACGACAGGAACCTCCGCATCCTCCGGAAGGTCGCCGGTTATTATCGCTATGCTGTCACGCACATCTTGCGCTTTGACGTCCGCATTTTCCTCAAGTTCGAATTCCAGAGAAACCTGGCTGACGCCTTCCGAACTGATCGAACGCATCTGACGCAGGCCCGAGATCGTATTGACCTCCTCCTCGACGACATCGGTGATTTCCGTCTCGACCGTATCGGGTGATGCGCCGGGCAGCTGCGTGGTCACCGAAACATAAGGAAATTCGATTTTAGGAAACAGATCGACACCCAGATTGCCGAACGAAACAATTCCCAGAACCACCAATGAAAGAATGAGCATCGTCGCGAAAACCGGGCGGCGGATGGAGACATCAACGAGCCACATCGGGTTGAGCCTCGCTACGCCTTATTTGTGCGACCTGGTCGCCGTCTCTCAATGTCGAAGGAGGTTCGCTGACGACCCGTTCTCCCTCTTCCAATCCCGAAACGATTACCACCCTGTCAAAATCGATGCTGTCCGTTTCCACATTCCTTCGACGCGCCACATTGCCCTCGACAATAAACACATAAGGCGCTGCGCTGTCACCGAGCACGGCGGACCGGGGCAAGATCATCACCGAACGAGGCGGAACTTCAATCTCCGCACGGGCGGACAGGCCGGGGCTGATTCGATAGCCTGGATTGCGGATCGGCAGCCGCAACTCCACCGTCCGCGCAGTCGGATTGACGCCATCATTGAT
>JBPOET010000103.1:0-6296 GCA_051251675.1 Parasphingopyxis sp.
GGCCAGGGCTTTTTGCCTCAATTCGGCCGGTTCGCGGCCTATCAACGGACCAAGCGGCGCCAGTGTCTGGTCCCAGACATAGCGTTCCAGCATCCGGTCGCGGGCGGCGCGGCCCATCATGTCAGCTTTGGCGGGATTCGCCAGGAGTTCGAGTATCAGATGCGCTTCATCGGCAATGGTATCGGCAACCATCAGATGCCGTCCCGGTTCTGCGTCTATTCCCTCATAGGCAGGGACGGAGGCGACGACGGGGCGGGCCATAGCCATGGCCTCGAGAACCTTGTTCTGGATTCCGCGCGCCATGCGCAGCGGCGCTGCGACAATATCGGCAGCGGCCAGCCAGCTTCGGATATCGTCGACACCGCCGGTCACGATCACGCCTTCGCGACTGGCGAGGCGCTGAACTTCGCCGGTCGGGTTTCTGCCGACAATCGCGAAACTGACATGGGGATTCTGTTGCCTGACAACCGGCAGCACATCGTCGGCAAAGCTGACCACGGCCTCGACATTCGGGCGGTAATCCATCTGCCCGGTGAAGATAACGAGCGATCCTTCCGGCTTTTCGATACGAGCGAAGTCGGCGCGAGGATCGAAAAAAGCACAATCTATCCCGTTTTCGAGCGCCCGGACGCGCTCCGCATCGAGCTCCGTTTCGGCCCGGAATAGCGCGGCTTCCGCCTCGGTGACGAAGGTGGAACAGTCGGCGCGGTGTGCGACTGTCTTTTCAAAGGCGGCCAGTTTGACGGCCTCACGGGCGTGGACATGTCGCATCGGCCAGGAGCTCGACCGCGCATAGGAGGCGAATTTTGCGGAATCGACATCGCCAAAGTCCATGATGAACCGGGAGCCTGTCAGATCTTCGGGCACGAATTGCGCCATCTGGCCGGAAAAGACGAAAACGGCATCGATCGGTTTCTGCGTCATGATATCCGCTACGAACTTTCGGATGCCCGCACTGTCGAACAGCGTTAGCGATATTGGTTTGCCGGACAGAATGGCCTTTGCCGCGCCAACCGGTTTGGACACGGTCCGCTTCTCGATATGCAATGAACTGAGCATCGGCCGAAGCATCTCGGCATGTTCCAGGTCCTCGTCATCGTCGGCGAAGGTCGCGACATGGACGGTGCCCAGCTCGCACAGCCGTTTCAGGATATTGAACGAACGGATCTTGTCACCGCGATTGGGCGGATAGGGAATCCGGTGCGCCAGAAAGAGGATATCGCCCATTATCCCAGGCCCCGCGCAATCCAGGGGCCAAGGCGATTGGCGACAGGCAGCGGCAACCTCCGCCACAGCGCGACCTGCAAACGGTATTTCGGGCTATTCGGGTTCATGTCCCTCGCTTCTGCGCCATCCGCCGTTTTCCCGGCATAGGTCAGCGGCTCCGGCGAAAAGCCCCAATTCTTTTTCCAGTGATAGGGCCCCGTTCCGATCTTGGAACGGCCGAAATCGAATGTATGGCAACCCCTATCCCGGGCATGGTTCATCATGGAATAGTAGAGAAATTCATTGGACCGCAGCGCGCGGGCGGCAAAGGTTCCACCGCCCCAATAAACCATGGCGCGGCCATTGAAATAGAGCGTCAGGACCGAACTGACCGCTTCGCCCTCATGGCTCACGACGGCAATATCGGCATCGTCGCCAAAGCTGTCGAGCACCTCTTCGAACAGGCTTCTGGGAAATACCGGTGTGCCGAGGTTGCGAACGCTGGTCGCATAGATGCGATAGTGGCGATCGCGGTCGTGATCGGTAGTTCCCGTCTCAAAGGTGAGGCCGTTTTTCAGGCTTTTGCGTACTTCGGCGCGATGCCTGCGCTTGATGGATTCCAATTGGGTCTCAGCATCTTTTTCCAGTGCCTTGGAAAAATTGGCGTAGAGGCCTTCGCGCGTTTGCCAGTTTTGCGGTAGCGATCCGCCCCGCAATTCCACTTCCGGGCAGCTTAACCGTTCCGCCAGAGCCCAGCCTGCATCGGCCAGCGCTTCTGTTGCAGCAGCCGTTTCGCTGAGAATACCTCCGCCAACGGCAAATCCGCTCGACGTCAGAGCACGGCCGACAATCGGCGAGTGCATCTCCGTCAGGGGCAGGACGCCAGCGATCAGACCGCCGCGTTCCGCGATAAGCATATGGGCGCGCTGCCCGCAGCCGCGCTCGATCGCGGTTAGCCAGCGTGGCAGGTGAAAGGGTGTGCCGCCGTCTGCATCATGGACATAGGCATCGATCCGCGCACATTCCTGCGGATCTCGCAAATCGGCTGATCTGATGGCTATCTTGCTCATCGGCATCGGTGCATTCATTGGATCGTCGCCTTTTGCTCTGCGGCCACATGGTCGACCCGGCCCCATTCAAAAGCGTCCAGCAGCTTTTCAAGCTTGCCTTCCATCGCCGAAAGTCGGCTGTAATGGCGAACTTTCGAGCGCAGCGGCGCATTTTCTACGCGTGGCTGGCCGGGATCGATTTCCCAGGGATGAAAATAGAAGATCGCTGGTCGCCCTTCCCTGCCATTGACCTGGCCAATGGCCCAATGGGAAAAACGATAGGGCAGCAGACGGAAAAACCCTCCACCTCCCGCAGCGATGGTACGGCCGCCAAGCCGGGCCGTGGTAACCGGAAGCTCGACAAACTCGGCGCCTGACAACGGCGCGAAGGCAAAGCGGGGCGCTTCGGGCCAGCCATAATGATCGTGCACAACCGGCGCGACGCTGGAAGAATAGGCATATCCTTCTTCCGCCAGTATCTCGTGCGCCCAGGGTGTGCGCGCATCGATCGAGAAGCTGGGGGCGCGGTAACCGGATACGCGCTCGCCCGCCGCATCCTCAAGGGCGGCGCGGGCCTTGCCCAGATCGGCGCGAAATTCCTCGGGCTGCATGGTGAACACCCGTTGGTGATCCCAACCGTGGCTGGCGATTTCGTGACCGGCCTCGACAATACGGCGAATCAATGCAGGATAGCGCGCGGCGACCCAGCCCAGCGTGAAGAATGTTCCCTTGACGCCGGCACGTTCGAACAGGGCGAGCACGGCATCGCTGTTGCGTTCCACGCGCTGCGCAAGCCCGTCCCAGTCGTCCCGCGCGATAACCGTCTCAAACGCGCCGACCTGGAACCAGTCTTCGATATCGACTGAAAGCGCATTGAGCATCGCGCGCCATGTCCTTCCTGTTTGGGTTAGGCGGCATCGCCGCGGACGACGCCGAAGCTGGGCTGGGCTTCTTCTTCCTCGACCCATTGAACCAGCAAGGTCAAGACACGGCGCAGCGCGGCTTCCTGTTCCTCGAGGCGGGTTTCCAGGGCGGCGATGCGGCTATCGACCTCGATATCCGTCTCTGTTTCCCTGACAAACACCGGTTCGGCCGGCTCGTCATCCGTGGCAATCGGGGCCGGGTCTTCGGCTTTTTCGTTGGGCGCAGACGTTTGCGGAAGCTCAGCCGCCGCCAGTTCTGCATAAATGTCGGCATCGGCGATGTCCTGAATGGCCAGGGCCCCGGCGCCATCGCTCGCAGGCGGCGCCTCCACGGCTTCTTTCAGACCTTCGGTTACGCCGACTTCGGCCGCCATGGCTTCAACTTCGGTTTCGTCACCAGCAAGGTCGGTCAGCACGGCATTGATGGCTGTCGCATCGATCGTTTTGAGATCTTCCACAGCGCCGAACAGCATGACTCGCCCCATCAGCGTATTGAGACGGCGCGGAACGCCATCCGTCGCCTGGTAGAGCGCCGCATAGGCATCCGGCGTAAATTGCGGGGTTCCCTGCCAACCGGCAATGGAGAGCCGGTGGACGATATAGGGTTCGATCTCATTCGCCTGCATTGCATCGAGATGATGGGTCGCGATGACCCGCTGGCGAAGCTGTTCGAGATTGGGCGCTTTTTTCACCCGGTCCCGGAATTCCGGCTGGCCAAGCAGGAATATCTGCAAAAGAGCCCGCCCGGCAGACTGGAAATTGGAGAGCATCCGCAGCTCTTCGAGCGCCGAAACCGAAAGATTTTGAGCCTCGTCGACAATCAGCAGCGTCCGTTTGCCTTCGCGCGCCTGACCGTGGAGAAACCGTTCGACGCGGTCGATCAGTTCGGCTTTCTGGAAACCGTGAACCTCAAGGCCAAGCTGCTGCGAAACGAGCCGCAGCATATCGTCTCCTTCCACCTGGGTCGAAACCACCTGTACGGCAGTGAGGCGCGACGTATCGATACTTGCCATCAGATGACCGACCAGCGTCGTCTTACCGGCCCCGATATCGCCGGTGATGACGATAAAGCCTTCGCCCTGTGCCAGGCCATAGCCCAGATACGCCATCGCCTTTTTGTGCGTTTCGCTTTCGAACCAGAAGCGGTGATCCGGCGTCAGCTGAAACGGATTGCCGGTCAGGCCATAATGTTCACTGTACATGTTTCTTTCCCTCACGCGCTTTCGCGCATTCTCTCTAAAATCCGTAGCGAACGCCGAAGAGCAACGTGCCCAGCCAGTCGGTTTCCTCGCCATCGACATCGTTGGCGAAGAGCCCGGCCGAAGCCTGGGCACTGAGCCCGCTATACAAAGCGATGCTGTAGGTTGCCGAGCCGCCGCTGCTGAACACATCGGCCTCGCCCGGAATGCCGCTCTGGAACCATGTCGCATACAGGTTGCCGTCGAGGCTGGAGTTCGGCGTCAGCTGATGACCGAGATTGGCCTGCAGCGAATAGGCTTCGTCGGTTACCCGATCGAGCGAGAAATTGGCGTTCGTCGTCGGGGCGAGATAGCGGCGGTTCTGATAGCCGGCACCGACGCCATAGCTCCAGGGGCCCCTGCCTCCGGTCCACACCAGGCTGCCGCCACGGCTGCGGAAGTTCGCAGCGTTGAGCGATTGGAAACCGTTGTCGAAACAGCCGCCGGCATTATCGCCTTCGCCAAAGGCACAGCCGCTGAACTGGCCGAACCCGTTACGGCTGACGGTGAAACTGGTCGGCAGCCCGGCAAGCGTATTGGTCGTTCCCCGGCCAAAGCTGCTGATTTCGTTATAAACGGCGGCCTGGAGAGTGCTCGACTGGCTCGCCTGATAGGTCAGATAGCCGTTGTATATTGTCGTGTCGTAACGATGGCCGACGCGTGCCGCGAGTTCGAGGCGCGGGTTGGGGCGCCACAAGATGCCCGCATCGTAAATCAGTTCGTCGACCGAATAGGCAAGAAGCCGCGGCGCGCTGGTATCCGACTGGAAGCGGCCATTATTGTCGAGCACCGGATTGCCATTTGCGTCGACCAGAACGTCGCGCTGGCTGATTTCGATATTCTCATAACCAATACCGCCCAGCAGCGCGAGAGTCGGCGTTACCGGAACCGTGACGTCGACCCGGCCGTAATAGGCCTCGTAACGCTGATCGAGCTGGCTGGCGTCCTCACGTTCATAACTGCCAGAGGCAACCCAGCCAAAGGGCAGCATATCGCCGGGCGACATGCCGACACTGGCGGTCGCCTGATGATAGGTCGAATGATCGACATAATCGACCGGAGCCTGGTTCGGATCGCTGTTGGCCGCGAAATTGTCTTCGACATGGGTGTAGCCGAGCTGATAGGCCGCGCCGATTTCGAGCGGACCGGCCCGTGTTGCAAAGGTCGGCCCGGCATAGACCGAATAGACCTGCGTGCTGTTGTCATTGTCGCCGGTCAGCGATCCCAGGCCGTCGCCGCCGATTTCGGTACGCGCCCGCGCCGCCAGGGCGCCGGCCTCCAGGCTCAGGCCGCGGGCAACGTTCGCGCGGGCCCGGACAAGGCCGCTATGCACGTCGTCATCGGCAATATCGTCGTTCCAGTCGATGCGGCGCTCATAGCGGTAACTGGCACCGACTTCGATCCGCCGCGTCGCGATCGACGCATCGACGCCAGCAGCGACGCTGGTATAGGTAACCACATCGTCGCCCAGTGCGTCATTGTTGCTGAGATCGAAATCCAGGACCTGCTGGACCTCGATATAGGGCGAAATCTGGCTCCGCGCCTGGGCGGGTGACGCCAGACAGGCAAAAGCGGCAGCGCTTAGCCCGGTAGCGGCGATCATCCTGTATCGCGTTGAGAAACTACCCATTTCTATTCCCCATATCCGTAATAGGCGCTGAACCGCTTGCCGTTTGGCGTGAAAGTCACGCCGTTCAAAAGCAGTTGAATATCGTCGCAGCCGTCGAGCAGACTCAGTGCCTCGCGCAGTTCTGCCTCGCTTGTGGTGTCGGCCTTCACAACCATCACCGTCTGGCCGGCGAGCATCGCAAGCACGGAAGCCGGTGAAGCCGACAGGGCCGGCGGTGAATCGAAAATTACGATTCGGGTCGGGCTGCGGC
>JBPOET010000104.1:0-6262 GCA_051251675.1 Parasphingopyxis sp.
GTATATGCTATGGCAGCGGTACGAAAATCGGGAGATGATGAATGACTGAGTCCGCCGTTCGCGATCTTGCAAAGCGCTTCTTCGATGCGATTGAACAGGCCGATGTGGAGACGGTCGCGAGTTGCTATACCGAAGACGCGATCATCTGGCACAATTTCGACAATGCCGAGCAGAGCCGCGAAGAAAATCTGGATACGTTGCGCGGTATGGTGACGCGGATAAGCGACCGGGACTATGCTGATCGCCGGGTGGAAACGTTCGAGGGCGGGTTTGTTCAGCAACATGTGTTGAGGGGAACACGTAAGGACGGCGCACGCCTGGAGATGCCCGCGATTATCATTTGCAGGCTGCGCGACGGAAAGATCGCCCGGCTGGACGAATATCTGGATTCCGCCCATGTCGCCGCATTTCGCAAGACGTTTGACTGATCATGCAAGCGGCGAGGTCATGTGAACAAGGCGTGCGGAAGTGATCGACTTCCATTATTCCGCGACTCCCAACGGCCAGAAGGTCGCGATCATGCTGGAAGAGTTGGCCCTTTCCTATCGCGTGATTGCGTACGACATTTTCGAGGGCGACCATCTGTCAGATGAATTCGGGCGGATAAACCCGAATCACAAACTCCCTGCAATCGTCGATAATGACCCGGATGAAAAAGGCGGACCGATCACCGTGTTCGAGTCCGGCGCGATCCTCCAGTATCTTGCCGACAAATATGGCGCGTTCCTCGCCCCGGGCGGTCGGGAACGCAGTGCAACAATCCAGTGGCTCACCTGGCAAGTCGCCGGGCTTGGCCCGATGGGCGGGCAGGCCAGCCATTTCCTGCGCTATGCGCCGCCCGGCCAGGAATATGCAATCGAGCGGTATCGGCGGGAGCTGGATCGATTGTTGCGGGTGCTCGACAACCGGCTCGAAGCGAGCCGGTTTATTGCCGGGCCCGATTATACGATTGCGGACATGGCGGTCTGGCCGGGCCGCGCTGCGTCGTTCGTGCTCGGCATCGGGCTGGAGACCTACCCGGCCATCTATCGCTGGTTCGAGGAAATCCGCGCTCGTCCGGCGGTGGAAAGAGCCATGGCCCGGCCGGACCTGACCCCGCCTGCCAAATATCTAGACCGGGAGCAGAAACTGTCAGCGCGGGAATGGTCGAATATGTTCGGCGATCGGATGCACGGCGCGGTTGAACGATAATCCGCGAGGGTCAGCGCTCTACATGCTGACGATCGCCCCAGAGAATTTCCCTATGTTCGTCGGTAAAGCCCTGCAGGCCGCCTTCTACAACTTCCTTGCGCGCGATGCCGACCGCCATGCCCTTCTTAACTGCGGGACGCTCGTTCATGGCTGCGGCCCAGCGATCTATATCCGGATACTCTCCCGCCTTTTCCAGCAGAATTCGGCGCAGATAGGGAAGTGTCGCCATGTCTGCAATCGTGTACTCGTCGCCGGCCAGCCATTCTGTTTCCGCCAGCCTGCCGTTCAAGACCATCAGAAGCCGGTCTACTTCGCGCGTATAGCGCTGGATTGCATAGGGATGTCTGTCTTTTGCATAATGGGTGAAGTGGATGGCCTGACCGAACATCGGACCGACGCCCGAAACCTGGAACATAAGCCATTGCCAGCAGATAGCGCGCGCGGTTGGCGAGGCCGGTACGAACCGGCCTGTCTTTTCCGCGAGGTAAAGCAGGATGGCGCCGGTTTCCCACAAGGTGAGCGTAGTGCCCCCGGGGCCTTCATCGTCGACAATAACCGGAGTTTTGTTGTTGGGGTTCAGCTTCAGAAATTCCGGGGTAAGCTGTTCGCCTTCCAATATATCGATATTGCGCAGCTTCCAGGGAAGATCCATTTCCAGCAGGGCAATAGCGATCTTGCGCGCGTTGGGCGTCGGCCCTCCATAAAGTTCGATCATCGACGTCTCCTCGAAATTCGGCGGTTACGCAGATCCCGATCAGCGGACGATGTAGAGATGTTGCCGTGCGCCCAGTTCGGTGCGTTCGCCCTTGCCGATGGCGAGAATGCCGTTGAGCCAGTCATAATCGGCACTCGCTGTCTCGAACACCGGCGCGATGCGCAGATAATAGCGTGCGGGGTCGACCTGATCGGCCTTTTCCGGATTGCCGAATTCCGCACGCACATCGTCCGGCACAACGCTCCGGCCGGAATAGGTCATATATATATGCGCGCCGTCATGGGTTTGCAGAACCGCACGGGCATCGAATGTTCCGACCGCTTCGCCGGATGAGAGGCGCCCGGCTCTCGACCAATTGCCGCCCCCCGGCAATACGATGCCGGAAAGTTTCGGGCCTTCGAAAGTCCCGCCCGATATATAGCCGACCCTCTGCTCCCCGAATGGCGACTGGCCGAGTGCCAACAGGCCGCCATCAACGTGGAAGTCGATGGTGCAAAGATGCTCTTCTATCATACCGCTTCTCCGGACCGTGCCATATTACCACACAATATTAATTAGATAACTAAGTGATTGACAGCGGAAATATCTCGCGTCAAGTTTGCGGCGAATTTCCGTCCGAAACGGAAGATAGGGGAGACAATTATGAAATCGACCGCGACCTGCATCTTCAAATCCGGGGTTGCTGCTTCAGCGCTCATGTTCGGTGTGGCTGCACCGGCCGCCGCGCAGACAAATGACGGAGATGTGCCCGAAACCCGCAGTGGCAATGCCCCGATCATCGTTACCGCGCAAAAGCGCGAACAGGGTATTCAGGACGTCCCGATTTCCATGGAAGTGGTGTCTGGCGAAACCTTGGCGGATTTCAACGTCAACGATTTCCAGGCGATGTCGGCCTATGTGCCGAATGTCGCGGTCGAGACGACGGCAGGCAATGATGTCATCTATATTCGCGGTTTCGGCTCTCCGCCGTCCAACTTCTCGTTCGACCAGGCTGTCAGCCTTTATATCGACGGTATCTATGCCGGACGCAGCCGTCAGGCCCAGGCGCCCTTTTTCGATATCGAACGGGTCGAGGTGCTGCGCGGTCCGCAGGGCGCACTGTTTGGCAAGAATACGGCGGCCGGCGCCATCAGCATCGTTTCGGCAGGGCCGACTGATGAATTCTCCGCATCCCTGACCGGCAGCTACGACTTCGAATATGAAGGATTCGAACTTTCGGGCCATGTTTCCGGCCCGATTACGGATACGCTCAGCGTCCGCCTCGCGGGCCGGTTGGTCGACAATAACGGCTATATTGCCAACGCCGCGACGGGCGGGCGCAATCCCCAGACGCAGCAGCAGCTGCTTCGCCTCACCGCTCTATGGGAACCAAGCCCGAATTTCGATTTCACGCTGCGGGCTGAATATGGCAATCAGGAGATCCGCGGCGGCATAACCGTTTCGGACTTTGTCGATCGGCGGCCGAACCTACGTCAGCGGCGTTTTCTGGAAGACGCAGCGCTCGGCGAAGAGGGAATCGACGGCGAAACGCTGATCGTTTCCGGCACGGCCAATATCCAGCTCGGCGATTATACGCTGACCTCGATCACCGGTTATTCCTGGTTCGATTCCAACATCGTAAACGGTTTCGATCAGTCGCTGCCCACGGGCGGCAATGTGCCGAATAATGTGTATAACAGCTATCCGGAGAATTTCGATCAGTTCTCCCAGGAAATCCGGCTGCTTTCCCCGACCGGACGCCCGCTCGAATTCATCGTCGGCGCCTATTACGATACGTCCGATTATCATCTCGACCAGTTTGGCGGGTTTAACCTGAGCAATGCCGTGCTCAACTATTTCGGACTGCTGCACACCTTTTTCGATCAGGAAACGGAATCCTATTCGGTGTTCGGTCAGGCCACGTTGAATGTCAGCGATTCGCTGCGCTTCATCGGCAGTCTGCGTTATACGCACACGTCGAAAGACGCGACCTTCGATGGGCAGCTGATCTATGGCCCGTTTCCGCTCCGTCCTCTGACCCAGGCTTCGGGTTCGCGGAGCGAGGATAATGTCGATCCGTCGATAACCGCGCAATACGACATCAGCGACGATGTCATGGTCTATGCGACCTATGGCCGCGGTTCCAAGTCGGGCGGTTTTGTCAGCAACACCTATGGCACGGTCGATTCGACCTTCCAGTACGAGCCCGAGCGCTCTGAAAACTGGGAGGTGGGCATCCGTTCCACTTTCGATGATTTCACGCTGAACGTGTCCGCTTACGACACCAGCTTCAAGAATCTGCAGGTTTCGGTCTACAACCCGACCATCTCGACCTATCAGACCGGCAACGCGGCAAGCGCTGCATCGACCGGTATCGAGGCAACACTGATATGGGCGCCGTCCGAGCATTTCGATCTGCGGGCATCGGGCGCCTATCAGGACACCCGATATCTGGACTATCCGGGTGCCGCCTGTCTGGCGACGCAGCCGGTCAGCGAGTGCGACGCATCGAGCCCGGCCAGCATCGCGGCGAACAATATCGCCGGCTCGCCGCTACCCTATGTTTCCAACTGGTCGGGCAGCATGCAGGGGCATTTCAGCCATCCGCTGTCGGAGAATCTCCAGCTCGATGTTACCGGCGTCGTCTCGGCGCGTTCGGGATATTTCAATTCCGACAATCAGGACCCGGCCTTCGGTTATCAGGAAGGTTATGCCAAAATCGACATGCGCGTTCAGGTGGGCGATCCCGACGATCGCTGGCACCTCGCCTTTGTCGGCCGCAATCTCACCAACGTCCTGTCGGCCGGCAGCTCATTCCGGCTGCCTTTCCCGATCACGGATGCGACCCGTTCGATCCACTATCTGGAGCCGGCGCGCAGCCTGGCTATCGAAGCCGGATTCAGATTTTAGGGAAGGCGGGGCGCTTGTGTTTCCGATGTCGAGTGTAGCGTCGTGAGCGCCGCCGCCAGCAGCAAATCTCCGGTCGATCTCGCCGATCGCGATACACCGCTGATTCGCAACGAATGGTATGTCGCGGCTCTCGCCGATGAGATTACGCGGGAGCCGCTCCGCCGTACCATTCTGGAGCAGGATATCGTCTTCTATCGCGACACGCAGGGGAGGGCGATCGCGCTGCAGAACCGCTGCGCCCATCGATCCTATCCCTTGTCCAAGGGGCATCTCGACGGGGATCATATTGTCTGTCCCTATCACGGGATGGAATTCGGAACGGATGGACGGTGCGCGCGGATACCGTCTCAGAAAACCATTCCCGAGGCGATGTGCGTCCAGGCCTATCCGCTTGTCGAGCAGGGGTCGTTCGTCTGGATCTGGACTGGAGCGCCGGACCAGGTGGACAGGGACAAGCTGGTTTCACAGCCCTGGTTTACAGAGCCCGGCTGGGCTCATGTCGCCGGCTATTTTCCGATGAAGGCGGGTTATCTCGGCCTGCATGAAAATCTGCTCGACCTCAGCCATTTTCCCTTTGTGCACGGGGCCGCGCTCGGCAAGCCCGAACATGCCGAGTCCAGGCCAAAGTTCGAGGTTGTGGATGGCATGGTCAAATCCGCAGTTATGCACCGCGATGTTGTCGTCGGCCCGGCCTTTGCGTCCGTGGCGAAAATGACCGCGCCGATTGATCGGCTCAGCGAACAGATCGTGCCAACCCCGGCCATTCATCTGGGCAAGGCGATCTATACCGATTCGTCGGATCCGCAAAAGACATCCGTCCGCTATATTGTTCACTATCCAACCCCCGAAACCCGGACGTCCACCCATTATTTCTGGGGCGTTGCGCGCGATGTCGGGATCGACGACCCGGCGGTCGAGGAGGAAACGCGGGCCGTTGCCGCCAAGGCTTTTGACGAGGATCGGCAGGTATTGGAGGACATCGAAACCGTCTACGAGGCCGACAACAGGCCGGATTTTCGGGAGAAGATAATCGCAACCGACAGCGGCGGCATCCAGCTGTTGCGGCTTTTCGCGAAGAAAGCACAGGCCGAACGCGCAGACGCATAATGCGGGCCGACGCTGGGCGGAAAGCGCGCTTGGCAATTTTCGCCACGTTCGCCGGATAGGTGGTGCCGTTCGATATTGCGCAACCGCTTTTCACCATGGCGGCGCGGAACGGGAAGAGGGGGACCGGTCTTGATAGACGTATTTTTCACGCCAACGCCGAACGGGCACAAGGTTTCGATCATGCTCGAGGAGGTCGGGCTTCCGCATAGGCTGATCAAGATGGACATGCTGGCCGGAGACCATCTGACGCCGGAATATCGAGAGGTTAATCCCAACGGGCGCCTGCCTGCTATTCTCGATCACGATCCAATCGGTGGAGGCGCTCCGCTGGCGATCATGGAATCGGGGGCGATCCTGCTC
>JBPOET010000105.1:0-6254 GCA_051251675.1 Parasphingopyxis sp.
GGTTTGTCGGGCTTTAGCTCGCGCCCGGCTTTGGCGGGGCCACCGGTGCGGACGCGGCTATGTCATCCCCGGCCAGCGCCATCGGTTTGCCTTCCGGCCATTCCTTGATGTGAAGATCGCGCTGCGGGAACGGAATCTCGATATCATTCTCTTTGAATTTCCACCAGATCCGGTTGAGAATCTCCGAGCGGACATTGGCAACGCCCTCTTCGGGATCCTTGATCCAGACGCGTACATCGAAATTCACCGACGAATCGCCAAATTCGAACAGGAGCGTTTTGGGCTTCGGGCTTTTGAGAACACGCGGAGCATCGAGCGCCGCCTCGACCATTAGTTCCTGCGCCAGTCGGATGTCGCAGTTATAGGATACACCAACCTCGATATGAACGCGGACCTCCAGGCTGGAATAGGACCAGTTCTCCACCTCTTCGGTCATCAGGTTTTCGTTCGGTATCAGATGTTCCTTGCCGTCACGCGTAATGATCGAAACCGCGCGCACGCCGATCTTGTTGACCCAGCCGAAACTCTCGCCGACCGCAATCACGTCGCCGGGTTTGATCGAGCGGTCCATAAGCAGGATAATACCGGCGATGAGATTGCCGACCGTCTTCTGCATGCCGAAACCGACCGCGAGCCCGAGTGCACCTGAAAAGAAGGCCAGCGCCGTAAGGTCGATGCCTAGAATATCGATACCGACAAAAAAAGCCGCCGCCATAATGACGACGGTCGCCAGCTTGTCGGCGAGCAGTTTCTGGGCCGGGTCGAGACCGCTGGAACTCTGGATCGAATGACTGATGACACGGCGCATGATGCGAACGACGGCGAAAAGCGCGAGCGCCGTAACCACGATTATCATGACCGTGAGCAAAGATATCCGGGTGCTTCCGACCGTAACCCCGATGCGATCGAAGACAAAGGTGACGCGTTCCAGTCCCCCCACCGCGTTGCTCAGGATCACGCCGAATGTTAGCAGCCCCACTGTCAACGAAATCCAGCGGGAGAAGTTGATCGCCCTCGCTATATGCCAGACCAGATAACCCGCGCACAGGCCCCACGCCGCCCCGATCACAAGATCGGTAAAGGTCCACCAGTCCATGGAGAAAAAAGCGATTGCGAGGACAATCGAAACGGTCGCGTGGTAGATGATACGCACCATCCGCGCACTGAGCCCCTCGGCCCGGTCGCCGACGGCCTTATCCCAAAAACCCGCAAGATGCTGCCCGGCCCAGCGGCTCGTGACCCAGCCGATCGCCGTGCCGGCGCCGACAAAGAACAGGCCGATGGCAACAGCTAGCCAGTTGAGATCGTCTGGCAGGGGCACTCCGATACGGGTGAGAAGGGCTATTACCTCTTGCATGCCGCCTTCTCGTATCTTTCCAGGCCCTTCGCAAGGTCGGCCATCAGGTCCGCACAGTCTTCCAGGCCAATGTTGAGCCGGATTACCGGCCCCTCGGCCTTCCATTCGGTGGCTGTCCGGTCGGGCGCGGGATCGACAGGCAGGGCAAGGCTCTCATATCCGCCCCAGCTGTAGCCGATACCGAACAGCGCGAGCCCGTCGACAAATGCCGCAACGGCATCGGCATCCCCGCCATCCATGACGAAGGAGAAGAGGCCGGCGGATCCCGAAAAATCCCGCTGCCAAATGGCGTGTCCGGGGCAATCCGGCAGCGCCGGGTGCAGCACTCGGGCGACCCGGGGTTGATCGGCAAGCCAGCGCGCGATTTTGAGAGCTGCATCCTGGTGCTGGCGCATTCGCACATCCAGCGTACGCAGCCCGCGCAGCGCGAGATATGCATCGTCCGGGGAAATGACCTGTCCCAGTTGCTGCGCCGTGCGCCGCACGCGCTGCCAGTATTTCTCGCCGCATGTGATCGAACCCAGCATCACATCGCTATGGCCGACAATATATTTGGTGCCGGCAAGGATCGCGATATCCACGCCATGTTCGATACCGCGGAAAAAATGGGACGCCGCCCAGGTGTTGTCGAGCAGTGTTGTTATGCCGCGCTCTTTCGCGGCGGCGCAGATAGCGGGCACATCCTGAACCTCGAATGTCAGGCTGCCCGGGCTTTCCATCATGATAGCGCGGGTTCGTTCGCAGATCAGATCGGCAATGCCTGCGCCAATCAGCGGGTCATAATAGCGGGTTTCCACGCCCCATTTTTTCAGAAAAGCTTCGGCATAGCTGCGGGTCGGATCATAGCTGCTGTCGGCCATCAACAGCACGTCGCCGGGCCTCAACACCGCCAGCAACGCACAGGCAATGGCGGAAACGCCGGACGGAAACAGCATCGTCCCGTGCGCCCCCGGCTCCAGCTCGGTCAGCGCCTCGGCGAGCGCCCATTGCGTCGGCGATCCACGCCTACCGTAGAAAAAGCGGCCGTCTTCGTTACTGGCCTTGCCGGCGCGCAGGTCCGCCACGGAATCGTACAAATGCGTGCTGGCGCGCCAGACTGGCGGATTGACGACCGCACCCGTCCATTCCTTGCGCCGACCGCCCGTTACAAGGCGCGTCGCGGGTTTCCTGTCGGACCCGCCTCCGCTCACGCGGCTCCCGTCGCTTTTTCTGTGTCCGGCTGGCCGCCCCATTCGGCCCAGCTGCCATCGTAGAGCGCCACATCGTCCTTGCCGAGCAGTTTGGCGCCGAACAGAAGTACGGCCGCCGTCGTGCCACCGCCGCAGGTCGTAACCATCGGCTTGCCAAGATCGACGCCGGCCGCCGTGAAAGCCGCCTTCAGATCGTCACCCTGTTTCCAGGTGCCGTCGTCATTGAAGAGAGTGGCATGGGGTACGTTTTTGGAACCGGGAATATGGCCAGGAGCAACACCGGGCCGCGGTTCTGGGCCTTCTCCCCTGAAACGTTCTTCGGGCCGGGCGTCCACGATCTCGGCCTCGCCCGATCCGGCCAGCGCCTTCATCGCGTCGAGATCGCGAACCGAACTGTCATCATGGAACGGCGTGAAATGCCGGTGGCGCACCTGCTGCTTGCCCTGTTCAACGGCATGGCCCTCTGCTTTCCACTTGGCGAGACCGCCATCCAGAACGGCAACATTATGCGCACCGAAAACATCCTTGGTCATCCACCAGGCCCGGGCAGCGCTGTGCAGCGGTGAATTGTCGTAGATTACGATACGGCGGCCATCACCGATGCCGAGCGATTGCATCCGGCTGGCAAATTTCTCCGCAGTCGGCAGCATTCCCGGAAGGCTGCTCGACGTATCGCACACCTCTTCAAGGTCCATGAAAACTGCGCCGGGGATATGCTCGAAGCCATATTCGGCCTTCGCATCGCGCCCTGCATCGGGAAGGAACTGCGTCGCATCAATGATGTGCAGATCGCTGGCTCCCATTTCTCCGGCGAGCCATTCGGTCGAGACGAGCATTTCCATGTTCAACTAATTCCTGCTTGGGTTTCGAGTCTCCCAATCCTTAGCTTTGGCCGTCGGCCTAGTCGAGGGATTCCCTCACCGAATGGACAATGAGACGGCCCGTGACCGGGTTGCCTGGCCAGCCAGATCATCGGCTGCGGATGAAAGCGCGAATATCCTGTGTCAGCCGCGTCAGCTCCGGCTCGTTCACATACATCATATGGCCTGCATCATAATATCGGTAGTGTATGCGTTCGGTTGGCATGCCGGTTCGCGACAACGCGTATTCGGCGCCGAAAAACGGCGTGGCGAAGTCGAAATAGCCCTGGGCGACGAAAACGTTGAGGCCGCTATTTTCCCGCATCGCGCGGCCGATATAGGGCGCAACACTGCGATAATAGGTGCTGTCCCTGCCGCCCTGGCTTAAATCCCAATCCCATTCGCTGACCCCGCCAATGGTCACATATTGGCGATCCGGGTTAAAACCGAGCGTCTCGCGGACATGGCTATTGAGCGCCGCCGTATAGCTCGCATCGATCCCATAGAAGCTCGGATCATTGTCCGGCGCTTCCCCGGCATCGTCATAATCGCGGCCCGTATAGCGGGAATCGAGCCGCCCCACCGTCAACCCCTGGTCGCGCAACAGCTCCTTGTAGAAACGGCGCGGAGAAACGCGCAGATCGGCTTGCTCAAGATACGTCTCCGACAGGCCGGTAAAATAGGCGAGCCGGCTGCGGATATCCGCGCGCGCATCGGCTTGCAGGTCGCTGCCCCGGATCAGCGCCGTCAGATAGTCGCCGCGGGCGAATTCCCGCGCCGCTGCGACATGGCTTTCAAGATCGGAAACGTCCGCCGGCGCGCGCCCATGATAGAATGCCGTGGCGGCCATCGTCGGCAAATGCAGGACATAGGGCATCTCGTTGCCCGGAACCTCTGCCTGTGCCCCGAAATCGAGGATCGTCGAAATCAGCAGCAGCCCGTGAAACGCAACGTCGTTGACACTGCCCTCGAGCACGTTGACGACTGCGGCGGTCCGGGTCGTGCCATAGCTTTCCCCGCCCAGATATTTCGGTGAGTTCCAGCGGCCATTTTCGGACAGCCAACGCCGAATGAAAGTGCCAATCGACCGGGCATCGGCATCGACGCCCCAAAACTCCGTCGGTTCCGTATTCCCCAGAGCCGTGCTGAAACCTGTGCCGACCGGATCGATGAAAACGATATCCGTCACGTCGAGAAGGCTGTCCGGATTGTCGATCATGCGATAGGGCGGCGCGCCGTCATCCGTACCATCGGAGGGTATCGCGACGCGGCGCGGTCCGAACGCCCCCATATGCAGCCATAGCGACCCGGAGCCCGGCCCGCCGTTGAACAGGAAAGTGATGGGCCGCGAGGCATCGCCACCATCGCGAATATAGGCGACCGAGAAAATCCGCGCATTGGGATTGCCATCGTCGTCGGTCAGATAGGTCTCGCCAGCCGTTGCCGTATAGGCGAATGACTGCCCACCAAATGTGCCGCGGTGCCGGGTAACAGAAACGACAGGATCGGGAATTTCCGCTGCCGCCTGAGCCGCGCCATCTTCCACGTCCTGCGCGAGTGCCGGCGTCATCGCCAGGACCGCTAAAACCGCCGCTATCGATCGGAAAATCATGTATTACCTCTCTGAAACAACCCGCCAATCTATGGCATGAAGCGCGAATAGCGACAAGCGATGCAAAGCTGGGATCAGGCGGTTCTGATGCTCAACATCCGGCAGCCGATAGCGCCAAATTGTCCAAAACCCCGCTCCAGCCAGAAAGGCTGCATTTTGGGCGTCGGCGGCTCCAGTTCGCGGCCGACCAGCATCGCAGCATGCATTTCATGCAGCACGTCGTTGCTGTCCCTGTAACAGGGGTACATATCGACAATGGGCACCAGCATCGGTTTGCCGTCAGACTGGAGCGGCCTGAAGACCTGCGGGTCGAGGCGGATTTCTGCGGTGTGGGTGTGTGATGCACCAGCCTTCAGTTCGTCGAGCGAAACACAGGGCGGACCGGCCTCCGCCGCGCTTTCCATCGCATCGCTATCGGCGCAGCGCATGCCCAGCCGGACGGCAATGTCCCGCAGCGGTCCATCGCTGATATTATGAAGCGTCAATCGATAGCTGAGCGTCAGGCCGAGTGTGGACAGGCGCGCGGACAGCGGCTGGAAATCAACCTCGATACGGGACGGTGCGTCCGTAGCGGCAGGCGCAACCGGAGCCGCAGTCATTGCCGGCTGTGGGGTCTCGGGAGCAGGCGGTGGTGCTGATGTGGCTTCTGGCGGGGCTTTTCTGCGGATAAGAGGTGCTGGCTCCAGGGTTTCCTCTTCGTCAGTGGATCTGCGCCTGCTCACTATCCGTATCGCAACGGCAAGACCGACAATCGCGCCCAGCCCGAGCAGCCAGACCCACCATGCGCTGCCGCCGGGATCGACGGGTGCATCGGCGACGGGACCGGCGTCCGTCTCAGCCGGTTCGGGCACGGGTGACTGATCGGCAATCGGCGGCCGCGGCAGGTCCGCAATCGACGGCGCGTCGGTTTCCGGCGCGTTAGATGGCGGTCGCGAAACCGACACTCTGGACTGGGCCGCATGATCTGGCGCGCTTTGTGGCCTGCTCACCGTTACTGGGGGGGCTGGGTCAGGCTGGGCCGAAGGCATGGCTGGGCGAGCATTGTTCGCCGAGGATGACGGCGCTGGTTCGGCATCGGGATCGATCAGGCGCGGAGACGAGATACCGGGAGCTCGCGGTCCCTGCACATTCGGCTGGGGCTGCTCACGAATTTCACCGGGCGGCAGGCTGAACACGGGTGGTTGCTGCGATTGCGCGGCCGGTGTGGTATCAGCCTCGGTTTCGGCCTCCTGAGC
>JBPOET010000106.1:0-6252 GCA_051251675.1 Parasphingopyxis sp.
GAATTCTAGTAGAAGAACTCATAGATCACATCGACGACATAGCCGTTGCGCGTATCGATCAAGAGGACATCGTCATAATAACGGATCCAGCGATACGGACCGTAGGCGGCCGGCAAGCGATACTGCCAGGGATCGTTGATCCAGTAGCGCGAACCGAAAAAGGCAGCGCCCAGATACAATCCGACATCGAAGCGCCGATAGCGATAGCCGCGATACGGTGCGTAATAGCGACCGGCACGATAGAGATTGCGGTTATAACGTCGATACTGCCGCCAATCATAGCGGCGATCGTTGCGCCATGCGCGCCGATCCCAGCGGCGCTCGAAGCGACGCTGCGCCCGCCGATCCTGGCGGCGTTCATAGCGACGCTCGGCCCGGCGTTCCTGCCGACGCTCATAACGGCGCTCTGCCCGGCGTTCCTGACGGCGCTCATAACGGCGCTCTGCCCTGCGATCCTGCCGACGTTCATAGCGACGCTCTGCCCTACGCTGCTGACGCTGGTCAGTGCCGCGATCCTGGCGGCGCTCATAACGGCGTTCGGCCCGGCGTTCCTGGCGACGGTCGACCCGGCGCTCTGCCCGACGGTCCTGACGACGATCAACGCGCCGTTCGGCCCGGCGATCCTGACGGCGATCCGCGCGCCGTTCGGCCCGGCGATCCTGACGATTGGCCTGATTGCCGCGATTGGCGCGGCGCTCCTGGCGATTGGCACGGTTGCCATTATTCTGTGCGCGATTTGCTCGGCGTTGCTGGCGGTCGGCCCGATTGCCGGAACGCTGACCGCGATTGGCCCGTCGCTCGCTGCGGTTCGCGCGTCGATTGTCACGCTGAAGCACTGCCACTTCGGGCAGGGCCGTCTCGACCGCGCGCGAGCCACCTTCTCTGAAATTCTGGGCTTGCGCCGGGGCTATGAGGGCCGGTGTTCCCGCACTCGCCGCCAGCAACAGAGCGATCATCTTGATTCGCATTGTTACATCTCCATCCATGGCGGCACGGGAATGGCCACCTCTGACCCCCTTCTAGAAGCGCTGCGATGAGGCGATCCTGAACTCGTGAGTCAGGAAATAGCAAGTTTTCATTAACGACAGCATCAAGCGCTCGAGAACCGGCTCAATCCGTCACGATCCGGCCTGGTTCGTCGTCGGCGTCTTCGTCCGGCGGTGTCAGGGCGGCGACATGCGCCGCCGCATCGCCGGGATCAATTCCCGGCGGCGGGGCTGCGGCCAGCCGCTCTTCACCGCGCGAAACGCGTGCCGCAAGCCGGATCGCCTCGCGCATTCGCGGATAGGTGCCGCAGCGGCAGATATTGGTGACGGCCTCATCGATCTCGTCATCGCTGGGATTGGCGTTTCCGTCGATCAGGGCCGCAACGGCCATGATGACTCCGGACTGGCAATAGCCGCATTGCGGGACCATTTTCTCGATCCACGCCTGCTGGACCGGATGGTCGCGGGAACGCGACAGCGCCTCGATCGTCGTGATGAACGCGCCTTCGGCGTCGGCGATGCTGATCTGGCAGGAGCGAACAGCCCGTCCATCGAGATTGACGGTGCAGGCGCCGCACATGCCGATACCGCAACCATATTTGGTGCCGGTCAGGTTGGACGCATCGCGCAGCGCCCACAGCAACGGTGTGCGGGGGTCCATCCGATAATGAACGGGTTGGCCGTTAACGGTCATACGAGTCATTGCGGCATCCTTATAGAAGGCAAGGCCGTGCTATTCCCGCCAACTCGTATCGATCTTGTCCACCTGCCGCACCCATGCATCGAATTCGGCTTTGCCCGGCTCGGCCGAAGCCTGTGCCATGAAGAGATCGCGCTGATGCACGTCGATCACATCCTGCGATACGACAATGGGATCCCCGGCCCGCATCGTTTCGAGCTGGATCTCGCACGCGCGTTGCAGCGCCCAATACTGGATTACCGCAATCGGCAATGTCGGTGCAATCACAACCGGGCCATGATTCTTGAGCATCAGGATCCGGTTGCTACCGAGATTTTCGAGCAGGCGTTCGCCCTCCTCCTCGCGCACAGTGACGCCTTCGAAATCATGATAGGAAAGTTTGCCAGCAAAGTTGCAGGCATAGAAATTCACCGGCTGCAACCCGCCCTCCATAGAGCAGACCGCCGCCGTTGCCGTTGTGTGCGTGTGGATGATGCAATGGGCATCGTGCAGATGGCGATGGAAAAGACTGTGCTGGACGAAGCCAGCCTTGTTGACCCCGTAATCGCTCTCGCTGAGCTTGTTGCCGTCGATATCGATCTTGATCAGATTCGACGCCTTCACCTCGGAAAAATGAAGTCCGAAGGGATTGATGAGGAACGCGCCGTCCTCGCCCGGGACCTTCACGGTAATATGGTTGAAGATCGCCTCATCCCAGCCCATCATCGCGAAGATCCGATACGTGGCGGCGAGCTGCTGCCTAGCCTGCCATTCTTCATCGGTCATTTCATGGTTTGACTTAGCAAGTGTCGTGGCCATCACGCTCTCCATTCGAAATCGGGATTTGGCCACAGTTTCGCCGATAGCCGCACGAATGTCGAGTGCCGGGCCATGTGCTTTTTGCTTGAAATCGGCTGCGCCGGTTGCTAGCTGCCCATCCGAAGCGCTGCGGAATGCGATTCTGCGGCCATATTGCATTTATGCTAAGAGATTTATGTCCGCCGGCGTAATCGGCCCGCGGAACGAGATGGTTCGATTGGAGACGTACGGGTTTATGCAAGTTTCAGTTCGCGATAACAATGTCGATCAGGCGCTCCGCGCGCTCAAGAAGAAGCTGCAGCGCGAGGGTGTGTATCGCGAAATGAAGCTGCGTCGGCATTACGAAAAGCCGTCCGAAAAGCGTGCGCGCGAACGCGCCGCCGCCGTCCGCCGCGCCCGCAAGCTTGAGCGTAAGCGCCTGGAGCGCGACGGAAGCTAGATCGCTTCAATCGCGATATGCATTTGAAAAAGGCCGCCTGCGGGCGGCCTTTTTTGTGTCCGGCCCACAGACATCCTCACTCCATGATATCGTTCGGCGCAGTCCGGTAGCGATCGAACCAGGCGAGAATCGCGGAGGCCTTGGCGGCGCTTTGCGATGGCCGGGCGGCGAGCCCGCCATGGCTGGCGCCCGGCACGCGGATGAGAGTCGTTGGCACGCCTTCCATGCGCAAAGCCATATAATATTGCTCGGCTTCGCTGACCGGAGTGCGTTCATCTTCACCGCCCACGAGAACCAGCGTCGGCGTCTCAACATTGCCGACAAGCGAGAGCGGGGAGCGCGACCAATAGGATTGCTGGTCCTCCCAGGGCAACGCGCCGAACCAGTAATTGGCAACGAACACGGGGATATCGGAAATGAGCGCCTGGGTCGTCCAGTTGATGACCGGCTTTTGCGTTGCCGCCGCGCGGAACCGATTCGTGTTCCCGACAATCCAGCTGGTCAACACGCCGCCGCCCGAACCGCCCGTAACGAACAGCTGTTCCGGATCGGCAAATCCCGCAGCTATCACGCCGTCCACCGCGCTCATCAGATCGTGATAGTCATTGCCCGGATAGGCATGATGGATGAGGTTTGCGAATTCGGCGCCGTATGATGTGGACCCGCGCGGATTGACGGAAAGCACGGCATAGCCTGCCGCTGCATAGAGCTGGTTGTCGGTCGAAAAATGGGGTCCGTAAGCTGCGAACGGACCGCCATGAATTTCCAGGATAAGCGGATGCCGCTGCCCCTCGACATGACCCGGCGGCAAGGTCAGCCAGGATTCGATCGTCCGACCATCGAAAGTCGAAGCGGTTTCCATGCGCCGGACCTCACCCATTACCTTGTGGCCGAGCAGATCGTCGTTCAGGCGGGTAAGCTGCCGCCGGTTGTTGCCGCGGACAAGCACAATATCGGCCGGGCTTGTCGCCGGGCCGCTGGTGATCGCGAGCGTACCATCGCGCGCGACGCTGAAGCTTCCGCCCGAATAGGGCCGGTCTAGCGATGCGCCGTTGAGCCCCTCGGCAACTGTCGTGATGCTGCCTGAAAGCGAAACGCGCGCTACCTTCGTCTCCCCGTGATCGTCGTAGGAAATATAGACTGCACGGCTATTGGCCGACCACATGGCGGTACTGACGCTACGGTCGAGAGCTCCGGTAAGCACCCGCTGATTTGAGCCATCGCTATCGGAAACATGAAGCAACGCATTCTCATAGCCGCGCCGCTGGTCATCGAAACCGAGCCAGGCGATATAACGTCCATCGGGCGAGACAACGGGATTTACATCGGGCCCGTCTCGATCGGTAAGCGGGGTGATTGCGCTTGTCGTAACGTCCAGCGAATAGATTTCTCCCTCGACCGGATCCATTTCCCAGTCAGGAGTGAGATCGCCACTGAACAGAATGGCACGACCATCCGGCGTCCAGGACAGCGGCCCGCCATGATGATAGTCTCCGAAACTCAGCTGGCGAGCAGTGCCGCCATCGGCGGGAACCACAAAGATCTGGTTGAAACCGGGCCGCAAATAGCCCTGCCCGTCCGCGCGATAGCCAACTGCCGTCGTCACATCCAGCGGATCCGCCCATTCCGCCCCTTCCGGGGCATCCGGCGCTGAACCGAGCCGGGCCGACTCGCCGGGAATCAGCATGGAATAGGCTATTCTGGAGCCATCCGGCGACCAGGCGATGCTGCCCGGTGCGTAGGGAAGGCCCGTCAGGCGCACGGCCTCTCCGCTTTCCATCCAGCGCACGAAGATTTGTGTTGCCCCGCCCTCAGCCGAAGAAATATAGGCGAGCCTGCTGCCATCCGGCGACCAGCGCGGACTGAAATGCGCGCCCGGCCCCGCAGCAATCGGCATCTGCTCGCCTGAACGCGTATCGACAAGCCAGATGGTCGAACGAAACTGGTCGGTCATGATATCGCCCGAGCGCCGGACATAGGCGACTTGGCTTCCATCGGCACTGATCTGCGGATCGGCAGCGACTTCAAGCGAAAAAAGGTCGGCGCCAGTAAAGTGCCGTTCCGGTCCAGTTGCCTGTATGGCGAAAGCAGGAACAGAAAAGACCAGTAAAATGGCCGCACAGAGTCGCTTGAGCATGGATAACCCCCTTGGCTTGAAGTGGAAATCTAAAGCATATTGCCGGGCTGCGGACCATAGCGTTTCGATCTGTGGCACAAAGCCTCCGATCAACCGGATTTTTTGAACGGCGTCATCTCACCCAGAAACTCGATCTCACGTTCAACAGCATGGCGCTCGGCGACAAGGAACTCGGCAACCGCGTCGCGGAAACCGGGGTCAGGGAAATAGTGGGCCGACCATGTCGGGACCGGCCGATAACCGCGCGCCAGTTTATGCGCGCCCTGTGCGCCCGCTTCCACGCGCCTCAGCCCGCGGGCGATCGCAGCGTCGATCGCCTGATAGTAGCAGAGCTCGAAATGGAGAAAAGGGATATCCTCGGTACAGCCCCAATAGCGGCCATAAAGCGTATCGGCGCCGATCAGGTTGAGCGCTCCGGCTATCGCCTCGCCATCGCGCAGCGCAAGAATCAACAAAGTCTGCTCACCCAGCCGCTCGCCGAGCAGCGAGAAGAATTCGCGCGTCAGATAGGGCCGCCCCCATTTGCGCATCCCGGTATCCTGATAGAATTGCCAGAAGATATCCCAATGGTCTTCGGTAAGCTCCGCACCGGTGATGTGCCGTATCTCCAGCCCCTCGACTGCCTTGCGCCTTTCCTTTCGGATTGCCTTGCGCTTGCGCGACGAGAGCGCTTCCAGAAAATCGTCAAAGTGTGCAAAGCCATCATTCTCCCAATGGAACTGGCTGCCCTCGCGGATCAGCCAGCCGGCATTTTCGAACCAGGCGATCTCGTCTTCGGTAATGAAGGTCGCATGGGCGGAGGACAGGCCATTGTCGCGCGTGATCGTTTCCAGAGTCGCAATCAGCGCAGGGATGTGGAGCGAATCGCGCGCCAGCAAACGCCGCCCGGGCACCGGCGTGAACGGCACGGCGACCTGCAATTTCGGATAATAGCGTCCGCCGGCCCGCTCCCAGGCATCCGCCCAGGCATGATCGAACACATATTCGCCCTGGCTATGGCCCTTTACATAGGCAGGCGCGACGGCTTCGAGCGCGCCGCCGGGGCCTGCAATCGAAACCGGTACGGGCTGCCAGCCTGTCCGGGACGAGACGCTGCCGGATTCTTCGAGGATCGACAAAAAGGCGTGGCTGAGAAAAGGATTGCCGGGCCCCGCACAGGCGTCCCAATCGGCGGCGTCTATCGATCCAACCC
>JBPOET010000107.1:0-6241 GCA_051251675.1 Parasphingopyxis sp.
CACCAAACAGGTGCAGGCCGAAGGGGTAGGCGCGATTGCCGTCGTTACCGATCATCCCGAAAATTATGGCGGCAATGCCGATTTCGCGCCGGGCACAACGGTGCATCATCGCCGGGAACTGGATGCGGTTCAGCGTCGCATGCGCGATATTCCGGGCGCAACGGCGATCATCTACGACCAGAATTGCGCAACCGAACTGCGCCGCCGCCGAAAGCGCGGCAAGGCTGAGGATCCGGACCGGCGACCGTTCATCAACCCCCGGATTTGCGAAGGATGTGGCGATTGTTCGGTTCAGTCCAACTGCATCGCGATCGAACCGGTCGAAACCGAATTCGGGCGCAAGCGGCGGATCAATCAATCCGCCTGCAACAAGGATTTTTCCTGCCTCGAAGGCTATTGCCCGAGTTTCGTGACCGTCCATGGCGGGCGACCGAGAAAGCGCGGGGGCGGCGGTGCCCATAGCTATCGGGACATCCTTGCCGATGTGCCCGCTCCCGAACCCGCCTCGGTTACAAAACCGTTCAGCCTGCTTGTTACCGGGATCGGCGGCTCCGGCGTGGTCACGCTCGGCGCAATACTGGGCATGGCGGCGCATTTGGAGGGGAAAGGTTGCTCGGTGCTCGATGTTACGGGTCTTGCCCAGCGCAACGGCCCGGTAACCAGCCATGTGCGCGTTGCCTCCTCGCCGGAAGCGCTTCAGGCCACCCGCATATCCGCCGCCGATCTGGTGATCGGAAGCGATATCGTCGTCACGGCGAGCGCGGATGTGCTCGGCCGAATGCGACCGGGAATGACCCGCGCCATCGTCAACAGCCGTGTTGCGCCGACATCCGATTTTGCGAGCAATCCCGATCTCGACCTCAGCGCCGGCAAGATGAAAACGCTGATCTCACAGCGCGGCGATACAGTCGAATTCATCGAGGCGAGCCGGCTCGCCTACGCGCTGATGGGCAATGAGGTGGGCGCCAATCTGATGCTGGTCGGCTATGCCGCGCAGCGCGGCTGGTTGCCGATCTCCCTTGCGGCGCTTGATCGCGCGGTGGAGCTGAACGGGACGGCTATCGAAATGAACCGCGCGGCCATCGCCTGGGGCAGGATAGCCGCGCATGATCCGGCAAAGCTGACCGGCGTGCTTGCACCGGAAAAAGCAGACGAGGTCGAGGATCTCGATACAATTGTCGATCGCAACGCGGCTGAACTCGAACGCTATCAGGATCGCGCCTATGCGGATCGCTACCGCGCGCTGGTCGATCTGGCGCGCGGCGCTGAGCGGGGCCTAGATGGCGGCGGTAACGGTTTTGCCCGAGCCGTAGCGCAATATCACTTCAAGCTGCTTGCCTACAAGGATGAATATGAAGTCGCGCGGCTGTTGAGCGGGGCGGAATTCCGGCGTGCGTTGGAGGAGGAATTCGAAGGCGATTTCCGCGTCGAATATCATATGGCGCCGCCGATCCTCCAGCGCCGGGACCCGCAGACCGGGCGCTATCGCAAGCGCAGCTTCGGCGGTTGGATACGGCCGGCACTGGGCCTGCTCGCGAAATTTCGCCGGTTGCGGGGCACGCCTTTCGATATCTTCGGCTATGCGGCGCACCGCCGTCTCGAGCGGGGTCTTATCGCCGAATATGAGAGCGATATCGCGATGCTGGCCGGGCGTCTCGATCCGGCGAATCACGATGTGGCCGTGCGCATTGCCGAATGGCCCGAACAGGTTCGCGGATACGACACCGTGAAGGACGAGCATATCGCCCGGATGCGGGAGGCGAAGCGGGAGTTGATCACCGAACTGGAGGCACGGCGCGAAACCGTGCCTGCCTGAAGACAATGGGAAAAGCAGAATGAAGATTCTTGAAGGCAAGGCGGCCGTGGTTACCGGCGGCGGGCGCGGCATTGGCAGGGGGCATTGCCTTGCGCTGGCCGAAGCCGGGGCAGGGGTGATCGTCAACGACATCGATCCGGAGGCTGCGGCCGAGGTCGTCGAAGCCATCGAAGCGGCGGGCGGCGAAGCTTCCGCCAGCGGGGCGAATATCGGCAGCCGGGCCGGTGCCGAGGCGCTGGTCGAGGCCTGTATAGACCGGTTCGGCAGGATCGATACCATGGTCAACAATGCCGGCAATCTGCGCGACCGGTCCTTTCTCAAAATGTCGGACGAGGAATTCGATCAGGTCTGGACCGTGCATGTCAAAGGCACCTTCTGGTGCAGCCAGATAGCGGCGCGCGCGATGCGCGAGGCGGGCCAGGGCGGCGCGATCATCAACACGACCTCGGGTGCGCATTTCGGCAGCTTCGGCCAGACCAACTATGCCGCATCCAAGGGCGCGATCGCGTCCATGACCTATACCTGGGCGCTGGAACTTGCCCGCTATGGGATACGCGTCAACGCGATCGGCCCCACGGGCACCACCCGCATGTCAGACACATTCGCCGGTGAGAAACTGCCTTTTGTCGATCCGGGACTGAACGGGCCGCTGGTGGCCTTCCTGGCGAGCGACCTCGCCAAATCGGTCAGCGGCCAGATTTTCGGTTCGGGCGGAGAACGCGTCGCGCACATGGTCCAGCCGCATTATGGCAAGACGCTGGTCCGTGAAGGCGGATGGACGGTCGAAGCGCTTGCCGAGCATTTCGTGCGGCAGCTGCCGGGGGAATTCGGTGCGCTCGGAATGCTGGGCCAACCCTATCCGTTCCATGACGGCGTGAATCCGCCCGAGCAGGCCGCATGAGCGGGAGCGCCGCCTTCAAGGACAAAACCGCGATAGCGGGAATAGGCCAGACGGCCTTCGCCAAGGGATTGCCCGAGACGGAGCTGCAGCTCGCCTGCATGGCGATCCGCGCCGCGCTGGACGATGCGGGGGTGGATGCGAGCGAGGTCGACGCGCTGGGCTGCTTTACCCAGGAGACAACACCGGAATTCGAGATCGCCCGCAATCTCGGTTTTGGCGAGTTGCACTATTTCAGCCAGGTGGCCCATGGCGGCGGGGCGATATGCGGGGCGATCGGCCAGGTCGCCATGGCGATTGCGCTCGGCATCGCCAATGTCGGTGTCGTCTGGCGTTCGCGAAAAAGGGGCGATCCTTCGAAACGGCAATGGGCCGGCGTCCAGCCGCGGATCGACGATCACTGGAAATGGTCCCGCCCGCACGGCCTGTCGCGCCCGGTCGACGAGGTCGCCGTGATGATGCGGCGCTACATGCACGATCATGGTGCGACGCGGGAGGATCTTGCCGCGGTCGCGCTGGCCCAGCGGGCCTATGCCAACACGAATCCCGATGCGCTGATGCGGAACAAACCGATGGACATGGCCGCCTATATGGATGCGCGGATGATCGCCGATCCGCTGTGCCTGTTCGACAATTGCCTGGAGAGCGACGGGGCTATCGCCATTGTCGTCACCCGGGCGGACCGCGCGCGCGACCTGAGCAAGCGGCCGGTCCTCATTCACGCTTTTTCCCAGGGCATGACGCGCGAACACCAGCTGATGACCGACTATCATGGAGCCGATCCCTTCCGCAGTTCTTCGGGCGCGACCGCCGACAATCTGTGGCGGCAGTCCGATATTGGCCCGTCCGATATCGGTGTGGCCCAGATCTATGATGCTTTTTCGCCGCTCGTCCTGTTCAGCCTCGAAAATTACGGCCTGTGCGGACGCGGCGAAGCCGCGGCGTTCGTCGCCGGGGGCGGAATGGGACCGGACGGCGCGCTGCCGGTAAACACTTCGGGCGGAAGCCTGTCCGAAGTCTATCTCCATGGCGCTAATCTTGTGACCGAGGGCGTGCGCCAATTGCGCGGCTCGGCCGTCAATCAGGTTGAAGATGTGGAAACCTGCCTGGTCAGCACATGCGACAGCACGCCCAACGGCGCGCTGGTCCTCAGGCGCTAGAAGGGAGAGCGATCATGACACTCAAAGTTAAGGACGAATCCGTCGATATCGGCATCGTGACGACCAATGAGGCGGCGATGCGGGGCTTCTACGAGCAGTTGCTCGGTCTGCCTGAAGTCGGCGAGGTGCCGATCGGCGATACCGGCCGGATCGTCAAACTCCAATGCGGCGGCAGCACTGTCAAACTGTTCGTTCTCGCCGAACCACCGCCGGGCGATGGCGGTTCCGGCCACTATCTGGCTGCAACGGGCCTGCGCTATTTTACAATTCCGGTCGGCAACCTTCGGGAAAGCATCGATTTATGCCGCGCGGCGGGCGTGGTCATCGTGAACGATGTCGTCGAGCCCCGCCCCGGCCTTCTGGCAGCCTTGATTGCCGATCCGGACGGGAACACTGTCGAACTGATGGAAACGGCGTAAGTGCGTTGCCGGAGGCGGGCGTTTTTTGAGAGGGTAGATGTATGAATTCGACATCCAGACAGACGCTGGTGATCACAGGCGGGGGCAGGGGCATTGGCCTTACCACGGCGAAGCGGTTCGCCCAGGCTGGGTTCGAGATCGTCAACCTCTCCCGTTCGCCGATCCCCATGGATAGTGCGCGGCAGATTACCGTTGATTTTGCCGAGAGCGGCTGGGAAGCCGCCGCCGGCGAACAGCTGGCCGCAGCGCTGAACGGGACCGACCGGGTCTGCCTCGTCCATAACAGCGCGTTCCAGCAGCCGGGCGACATCGCGCATATCGATATTGCCGGTCTCAGAAATTCGCTTGAGATAAACGTGGTGGCGCCGGCGGCTCTCAACCGGCTCGTCCTGCCGTCCATGTCTGAGGGATCCTCCATCATTTATGTGGGTTCCACCCTGAGCCATCGCTCAACCCGGGGCATGGCCGCCTATGCAACGAGCAAGCATGCCGTTGCGGGCCTTATGAAGAGCACGGCGCAGGATCTGGCCGGCACGGGCATCCATACGGCCTGTGTCTGTCCGGGTTTCACCGACACAGAGATGCTGCGCAGCTATGGCGGAGAGGCGTTGGAGCATCTGGCGTCGCTGGTAACGCAGAATCGCCTGATCGCGCCGGAAGAGATTGCCGAAACGATCTTTCATGCCGCGCATAGCCCCGTGCTGAATGGGGCAATGCTGCAAGCCGATCTTGGCTTCATCGAGCCCTGATCTTTGTTCGCATCCAGAAACGCGAGTTTAATGTGAGCAAAGTTTCAGTTTTTGTGATAGCACTGAAATTGGATTTCGCGATGCCGAAAACGGACCACGCGAAGAACCGGGACGAAGCCAGACAGTCTCAGCTGATATTGGTCGGGTTGCAAACCTGACCGTAGGCCGGCGGCCAAAGGCTTCACCGATACGCCGGTCAACGGCGGAGGAGAGACCTATATGAGTGCTTTGGAAACCCAACTTGCCCCCCGTAAGGTACCGCAGCAGCAGCGAGCGCAATTCACCGTCGATTGTATCCTGAAGGCTGCCGAATCGATTATCCTCAAAAGCGGGTATGACGCGGCGACGACCAATAATATCGCGGAAGTCGCTGGGGTGAGCATCGGTTCGCTCTACCAGTATTTTGCAAGCAAGGAGGCAATCGCCGCAGCGCTCGTCGAAAGCGCTGTGATGAACGCGACCGAGGTGCTGCGCGACTGCCTGATCGAGAATATGACGAAGCCGCTTGATGAATCGGCGCGGGAAATTATCCGATCGATCCTCGAAACGCGCAAGCGGTACAGCTTCATCTTCCTGCGGCTACCGCGCGAGGTCCCGAAACTCGGCCGCCTGTCGCGCAACGTGACGACAGAGAAATTCCTCTACAACACGATACGTGCCTATTATCAGCAGCATCGTACCGAGATTATGGTCGAGGACCTGGAGGTCGCGATGTTTGTCGCCGAACATATCATCGTCGGCAGCATCGATGCCTATCTGGACAATAATGCCCCGGTCGTTTCCGACGAACAGCTGGTCGAGCAGTTGTCCGATGCGTTTGTGAAATATCTTACCAAGTGACAGTAACGGAGCCCGCCAGTGGATTTTGATTTCGATGCCGATCAGCTTGAATTTGTCGCTGAGGTCAGGGCTTTTCTCGATGAGGTTCGGCAATGGCCCGATGCGGCCGATATCATGTGTCCGGAGCGCGAATCGGATTCGATCCTGGCCGATACGCCGGCGCGCAAGGCCTTCAACAAAGAGCTTGCGAAGCGGGGCTATCTCGGCCTGTCATGGCCGCAGGAATATGGGGGGCAGGGCCGTCCGGGCATCTACGAATATCTGCTGAATGAGGAACTGTCGCGGGTCGGCGCGCCGCTGATCGGCAAAGGCGTGGGCTGTGTCGGGCAGACGATCATTCGCCATGGCTCGGACAGGCT
>JBPOET010000108.1:0-6238 GCA_051251675.1 Parasphingopyxis sp.
GTACTTTGCGGATCAATCTGACGGCAACCGCCGAGCTTTGCCGGCTTGCCGTCCATCATTTCCGGGAGCGGGGCGGCGGCCGGATCGTTAACATTGCCAGCCGCGCCGCCTATCGCGGAGACAGCCCCGATCATTGGCACTATGCTGCGTCGAAAGGCGGCATGGTGGCAATGACCAAGACGATTGCGCGGGGCTATGCGGTGGAAAATATTCTCGCCTTCACGATTTGCCCCGGCTTTACCATGACCGGCATGGCCGAAGACTATCTGGAGAGTCGCGGCGGTGAGAAACTGCTACGCGATATCCCGCTGGGCCGCGTCGCCACGCCAGAAGAGGTCGCCGAAACGATCCGCTTCTGTGCGCTGGATGCGCCACCCTCGATGACTGGTGCGGTAATAGATGTGAACGGCGCGAGCTTTGTCCGCTAATATGGAAAGCTGGAAGCTGACTCTGCCCTGTACCCGGGCCGAAGCCGAGATCCTCAAAGAGGATATCGCTCCCTTTGCCCTGCTGGAACCGGTGCCGGTCCTCATGACAAGCGAGATCGATCCCGCCGCGCCCGATGACTGGCAACTCGACATTTATTTCGAGGAAGAACCTTCCGCGGCAACGGTTGCCGTCGCCAGGCAACTGGTCCCCAGCTCAGCCGGCGCAGCGCCCGTCATTACCAGGCTGGACGATCAGGACTGGGTGGCCATCAGCCAGGCCGGACTGGAGCCGATCCGGGAAGGCCGTTTCTTTGTCCACACCCCGATCCATTACGATGAAGCGCCCAAGAACGGCCTCGTGTTCGAGATCGATGCCGGACAGGCCTTCGGAACCGGTCACCATGAAACGACGGCAGGGTGCCTTGCTATGCTCGACGGCCTGAAAACGGCGGGGCGCCGCTATCGGAATATCGCCGATATCGGCACGGGAACCGGTCTTCTGGCCTTTGCCGCGCTCGCCCTATGGCCGCAGGCGAAGGCGACCGCATCCGATATCGATCCGCTGGCGATCGAGGTCGCCCGGCAGAACGCCGCCGTCAACGCGGTGCGGATCGGCCAGGGCCGGGGACAGGTCGAGACGGTGGTCGCCGCCGGGCTGATCCATCGCCGCTTGCGTGCACGGGCACCGTACGACCTCCTGATCGCCAATATATTGGCAGGGCCCCTGATCGATCTTGCACCGGCTTTCGGGAACGCGGTCGCACCGGGCGGAACGCTCGTTCTGGCGGGCTTGCTGGACAAGCAGGCGGAGGCCGTCGCATCGGCCTATCGCAGACAGCGCTTCCGGCTCGCCCAACAGCTGGACCGGGGCGAATGGTCTATCCTCAGGCTTGAGAAACGGCGGCGCGTTCGCGAGCATAGGCTTGGGTCCCGCTCGTGATCACCCTGTCCCCTTCGGCGATATCGTCGGGCGCATAGTCGCGTGCATTCTCCAGTTCGCGATAGAGCGGCGCAAAATCGGTTTCCACCGTCTGGCGCAGCAACTCCTCGAAACTTGGGATGACAAAATAGACCTGCTGGAAATCGTCGATCCGATAGTTGGTCTGCATCACCCGTTTCATGTCGAAGCCGATCCGATTGGGGCTCGGATCATCAAGCGCGAACACGCTTTCCCCATGGCTCGATACTATGCCCGAACCATAGATACGCAGGCCTTCCGGCTCCTCGATGAGTCCGAATTCCACCGTATACCAGTAGAGCCGCGCCAGATGATCGAGACTGTCATATTCGAGCGCCCTGAGCCCGCCCCGGCCATAGGCCGCCATATAATCGGCGAAGACCGGATTCGCGAGCATCGGCACATGGCCGAACACGTCGTGAAAGACATCCGGCTCCTGCAGATAATCGAGCTGATCGCGCCGACGGATGAAATTGCCCGCCACGAACCGGCGATTGGCGAGATGATCGAAAAAGACATCGTCGGGAACGAGCCCCGGCACGGCCACGACCTTCCAGCCCGTCTCCTTCATCAGCTTTTCGGACAGTTCCTCGAAATCGGGTATTCCCGGCTTTGAGAGGTTGAGCACGTCGATACCGTCGAGAAAGGCCTGACTCGCCCGGCCCGGCAACTGCGCGAGCTGGCGCTTGAACAATATGTTCCAGGTTTCATGATCTTCGGGTGAATAGGCGTTCCAGTCCTGCGGAATCGTCCAATCCGCACCCGCGCCTTCCGGGGGTTTTTCCAAAACATGTGTGTCTTCTGTCATGGCATCAATATAACAGTAATGGACGAAAAGGACGAATGATCGAGATCAAATTTATCGAAGTAGCCCGATGACCGGGGTCGTGCGGGGCATAGGCCGGATCATATCGGCCTTCGGCCTGACTTTTCTCGCCTATATTCTCGCCGGGATCGGCGGATCGCTGGTTCCGAACAATACCGGATGGCGGGAACCGGACAGCGGGATCACAATCTATGTGCATGACAATGGCGTCCATACCGGACTGGTCCTTCCGAGCCGAAATTCGATCGCCGACTGGAGCGATCTCGTCCGCCCCGAACATCTGGCCGATCCGCGCTATGCAAGCGACCATCTCCTCTTCGGCTGGGGCGACCGGACTTTTTACCTGCAAACGCCGACATGGGCCGACCTGCGCCCTTCAACGGCATTCGCCGCACTGTTCGGCAGCGAGGCGAGCCTTGTCCATGTCGATCATATCGCGGCTCCTCAACAAGCCGATGATCTGCGCGCAATCACGGTAACGCCCGGTCAATATCGCCACATTGCGTCGGCCATCCGCGCCAAGTTTGCGCTGGACGGTGCGGGGCAATCCCAGCCCGTCACGGGTTATGGGCGCGCGGATGCCTTTTACGAAGCGCATGGCCGGTACAATGCTTATCGGACCTGCAACGAATGGATCGGATCTGTCCTGCGCGGTGCAGGAGTGCGGGTTGGCGCCTGGACACCGTTCAATTTTAGCGTGATGCGCTGGTTCGATTCTCCTCAAGTTGACACTCGTTGACACAGGTCGGGGGTAAAAGGCCCGGTTGGTTTTTCGCTTGGGATTTGAGGGAGAAAGGGCTGGCCATGTTCCGATTGTGCCAGAGTGCGTGGCCAATAGGACAGGAAATTATCGAACTTGGTAATCCGCCTCACCCGGCGCTCGCAACAATCTCCGCCCAGCCTGCTTCGTCGATCACCTCTATGCCGAGCTCCGCCGCCTTTTTGAGTTTCGATCCGGCGCCCGGCCCGGCCACAATCAAGTCGGACTTCGCACTCACCGATCCCGCTGCTTTCGCCCCCAGCCGTTCAGCCTGCGCCTTGGCCTCGTCGCGGCTCATCGTTTCAAGTTTGCCGGTGAACACGACCGTCTTGCCCGAAATCGGGCTATCGACCGTCAATAATGATGGCATGACGGGATCAACTTGCCCCTCACCATCCTCGGTACCAATCAAATCTATCCAAGCATCAACGTTATGCTGTTCGCGGAAAAAATCGCACAGAGAATTAACCACAGTATCGCCAATGCCATCAATCTCTATGAGATTATGGAGAAACAACTCTGAGCCGTCGTCGATACTCCGCATGGTTTCCGGGAAGTTATATAGTGACATATAATTTCGCGCTAAGACGCGCGCCGTGACCGCGCCGATATGGCGGATGCCAAGACCGAAAAGGAGGCGCGCGGCATCGGGTTTCCGCTTCGCCTCTATCGCCGCGAGCAGCCCATCTACCGATTTTTCCTGCCAGCCTTCACGCGCAAGCAGTTCGTCGCGGTGCTGGCGCAGCCGGAAAATATCCGCCGGGCTTTCGAGCCAGCCTAGGCCGTAAAATTCGCGGATGCTCTTTTCGCCCAGCCCGTCAATATCCATCGCGACCCGGCTGACAAAATGGATGAGTCGCTGGACGCGCTGCGCCGGGCAGATCAGCCCGCCCGTGCAGCGGACATCGACTTCGCCTTCTTCCGCCACCGCTTCCGATCCGCAGCGCGGACATTCGGCGGGAAATATAAAAGCATCGCGTGTCTCGTCCCGCGTCAGATTCTCGACAACCTGCGGGATCACATCGCCTGCCCGCTGGATAACCACCCGGTCGCCCGGCCTGACGCCGAGCCGCTCGATCTCGTCCCGGTTATGGAGGGTGACATTGGAAACGACGACGCCGCCGACCGTAACCGGCTTCAACCGCCCGACCGGCGTCAACTTGCCCGTCCGTCCCACCTGGATGTCGATGGCTTCCAGCACCGTCTCCGCCCGTTCGGCTGGAAATTTATGCGCGAGCGCCCAGCGCGGGGCCTTGGCGACAAAACCGAGCCGCGCCTGCCAGTCCAGCCGGTCCACTTTGTAAACCACACCGTCGATATCATAGGGCAGGTCCGCGCGCTTATGCTCGATCGCGCGGTAGTGGCTGAGCAGCGCGTCCAAATCCTCGAAGCGCTGCAGATCTTCGGAAACGGGAATGCCCCAGCTTTGAACGGTCCGCATCACATCCATCTGCGTCTCGCCCGGGACATCGCTCGCCACACCCCAGCCATGGGCGAAGAAATTCAACTTGCGGCTTTCCGTGATCGCCGGATCGATCTGGCGTAGCGATCCGGCGGCGGCGTTGCGAGGGTTGGCGTAGATTTTCTCGCCCCCTTCTGCCTGCCGTGCGTTCAGGTCCGCAAAGGCCTGTTTCGACATATAGACCTCGCCGCGAACCTCGAAAATATCGGGAGCATGGGCGGGCAGTTCTTCCGGGATATCGCCGATCGTGCGGGCATTGGCGGTCACATCCTCACCCACCTGTCCATCGCCGCGCGTGGCCGCCTGCACCAGTTTGCGATCCTCATAACGGATGGAGAGCGACAGCCCGTCGATCTTGTCCTCCGCCGTCATCGCGACGGGCGCGTCATCGGCAAGGTTCAGATAGCGCCGAACACGGGAAAGAAACTCGGCGATGTCCTCATCCGAAAACCCGTTGTCGAGCGAATAGAGTCGCTGCTCATGCGTAACTTTCGACAACGGCGAATGGGCGATCGCCGCGCCGACCTGTTTCGAAGGGCTATCCGCGCGCACGAGATGCGGGAACTGCGCCTCCAATTCCGCATTGCGGCGGATCAGCGCGTCATACTCCGCGTCCGAGATTTCCGGCGAGTCCTCCGCATGGTACAGCCGGTTATGCTTGGCGATCTTCTTCGCCAGCCGCATCAGTTCGTTCGCGACGTCTGCTTCGGAAATGCCAGCGCTATCACCCATCATTCCCCCTCCTCTTCAAAGGAGTGGGCGTTTGCGGCATCGGCTATGGAGAGATTGGCACTGTCTGTCATAATTCGCGGCATTCGCCCCGTTCCACAACATAACGATGCGGTTCCCGCTCGCCGCGCGTGACATAGTCGATCGGGCAGAAAACCTGCATTCCATCACCATTATAGGTGATCCTTATCTGCCCTGAAGCGTCGCCGAGATCGCTAGAAACTGTAAAGATGTTGCCGTCTTTCTCCATGGTGACCGTAACTTCGTTGAGCGTAAGAACGGCACTTTCGGCGCCGAAACCGCCATCGGCGATAAATTCATGATCGCCGCCGTAGCCGAAACCAAGGGCGGAGCATCCTGCAAGTGCAGGCAGCGGCGACAATAACATCGGCCACAGTCGCACTAAACCCCCTCCAGCAGCCGATCGGCCTGTGCCCGCGCTTCTTCGGTAATCTCCGCACCCGACAGCATACGGGCGATTTCCTCGCGACGCTCCCCATCGTCCAGCCGCTGGACACCCGTGCGCGTCACCAGCCCGTCCGAGCTTTTCGCGATCTGCCACTGATGGCCGGCGCGCGCGGCGACCTGCGGGCTGTGGGTGACGACCAGCAATTGCGCGCCTGTCGCCAGCCGGGCCAATCGCTCGCCGATCGCGCTTGCCACGGCGCCGCCGACGCCCCGGTCGATCTCGTCGAAGATCATCGTCGCCGCGCCGCCCTGTTCGGCCAGCGCCACTTTCAGCGCGAGGATGAAGCGGGAGAGTTCCCCGCCAGACGCGATTTTGGCGAGCGGCCCGAACGGCGCGCCGGGGTTCGTCGAGATCTCGAAAGCGACGCGATCATGCCCCTCGCCGTTCCATTGCGCCTCGTCCAGCGCCTCGACCGCGGTCCGGAATTGCGCTGCATCCAGCTTGAGCGGTGCCAATTCTTGCGCGACCGCCTTGTCCAGCGTCTTTGCCGTCGCCACGCGTTTCTTGCTGACCGCTTCGGCCTTGCTGAAATAGGTCGCGCGTTTGGCGGCGACATCCGCCTCCAGCGCCGCGAGATGCGCGCCGCCGGCCTCTATCCGTTCCAGC
>JBPOET010000109.1:0-6224 GCA_051251675.1 Parasphingopyxis sp.
GCGGCATCCGCCGCCTGGGTGACACGATAGCCGTTCCTGCCCAGAAACGCGGCAAGCGGATCGCGGATGCTGCGCTCGTCTTCGACAAGCAGGAGATGCGGGCGACTGGTCATGATAGCTGCATAGCGCGGCCGGGACCCTTAAGCGATATGGCGGGCAACCGGCCAGGGAAGGTACCGGTTGCCCGCCAAACGCTATGCGCCCCGTTCTGGGAGGGGGTGGAGCGCACAGCAGGGGCTCTTCGCGCCGCGGTCTATTGGCCGCCCCGTTCGGCACGGCGGGCGGCGCGGGCGGCCCGGCGTTCTTCACGCGTTACTATGCCGTCGCCATTGGCATCGGCGCTGTTGAATCGCTCGACGGCCCGGGTTCCGAATTCGTCGCGCGTGATACGGCCATCGCCATTGGCGTCCGGATTGGGGCGGTTGGCGCGGCGCTGAGCGCGGCGTTCTGCACGGCGGGCCCCGCGCTGCTCGCGCATCGCGGTCCGCTCGGCTTGGTCGATCTGTCCGTCGCCATTGGCATCCGCCCGGTCGAAACGGGCAAGGGCCGGAGCAATAGCTTCGTCGCGGGTCACGATGCCATCGCCATTGGTGTCGAGCCGCTCCATACGCGGTCCGTGCCCGCGGCGACCTCCACGACGGCCTTCGCCGCCATGCCGGCCGCCGCGCCCCGCGCGATGCCGACGACGCTCGCTGCGCATGGCCTCCCGCTCGCTGGCGTCGATCGCGCCGTCGCTGTTCGCATCGGCCCGGGCAAAGCGTTCGTCGAGCGAGGTGTTGAGTTCGGCGCGGGTCACATTGCCATCGCCATTGGCGTCGGCGCGCATGCCGCCCGGCTGGGCGAGCGCCGCGCCGGCAACGATAAGGGCGGCGGCCCCTGCACCGATGGTCATAGTCTTTTTGGTGATCTTCATGGGGGTTTTCCTAGCTGTAAAAGGTTCCATCCGGCGGGTTTCTTCCCCGCCACACCACAGGGAATAGGCGATGAATGTCGCAGAGTTTTGCCGGAACGCGGGAAAAATGTCGCAAATTGTCGCAAAACGCTCTTTTCCCGGGGTTGACCGGAGCCCGCGCCTCGTCGACATCGCCCGCCATGCTCAGGGAACTGGACGAGAAGACCGGCGACGGTTCGCCGCGGCCCCCGCCGGGTCAGCCCTATCGGCGAACGCTGTTCGGCTGGGTGCGGTTCATCGTCTCGCTGGCGATCCTCGCGATACTTGTGCGCAGCCTGGTCATCGCGCCCTTCAACATCCCGTCGCGTTCGATGACGCCGACCATGCTGGTCGGGGACTATCTGTTCGTCGCGAAATGGCCCTATGGCTATTCGCGGTACAGCTTTCCTTTTTCACCCGAATTCATCCGCGGCAGGATCGGCAACGGCCGGCCGGACCGCGGCGAGATCGTCGTTTTCCGGTCCCCGGCGGATCCGGCCAGCAGCTATGTAAAGCGCGTTATCGGATTGCCGGGAGACCGGGTCCAGCTCATTGCCGGAGAGCTGCACCTTAACGGCGAAGCGGTTGCCCGCGACACCGCCCCCGATTTTGCCGAACCGGTGGACGATGCCGGCACCTGCGCCAGCGAGCCGGGAAGCAACAGTCGGCTGGAAAGCGCAGATGACGGCTCGCTCGTCTGCTACACGCCACGTTACCGGGAAACCCTGCCCGGCGGCCGAAGCTATCTGGTGCTCGATGCGGGCGACAGCACCGCCGATACGACCCGGGAGTTCCTGGTGCCCGAGGGCCATTATTTCCTGATGGGCGACGATCGCGACCGCAGCGCGGACAGCCGCTTTCCCGCGGTGCCGGGCGGCGGCATCGGATTCGTGCCCGAAGAGAATATTGTCGGCCGGGCGCTGGTGATCTTCTGGTCGACCGACGGGTCGGCAAGCTGGATCAACCCGATCAGCTGGTTCGCCGCAACCCGCTGGAACCGGATCGGCAGCGGGTTTTAATGGCGCTGAGGCTTCGCCCCGGCTAAAGAGCCACGCGATGAACGACAATCCAGACACACCGGCCTGGCTGGCCGATACGCTCGGCCATGTGCCGCTTGACGCCGCGATATTCGCCCGCGCCCTTACCCATCCCAGCATGGACGAGCCCGATTATCAGCGGCTCGAATTTCTCGGAGACAGGGTGCTCGGCCTGATCATATCGACCTGGCTCTATGAGCGGCATGAAAATGATCCCGAGGGCCAGCTCAACAGCCGGCTCGCCGCGCTCGTCTCGCGCTCCACCTGCGCCGCGATCGGCCGGGAGATCGGCGTCGCCCCCCATATTCGCCTCGGCAAACAGGCCCGCGACGATGGCAGTGCGGACAGCGACAATGTGCTCGGCGACATCGTCGAAGCGCTGATCGGTGCGCTCTATCTGGATGGCAGCTTCGATACGGCCCGATCCTTCGTCTACCGGCACTGGGAAAGCCGGGTCGAGGACATGGACCGCGCGCCGCAACATCCCAAAAGCGCGCTGCAGGAATGGGCTGCGGCCAACCGCTGCAAGCCGCCCGTATACACGATCGCCGACCGCAGCGGACCGGCCCATAACCCGCATTTCCGGATACGCGTCGAAATTCCGAACCGCGACCATGCGGAAGCCGAAGGCTCCTCGAAACAGGAGGCCGAAAAAGCGGCCGCCAAGGCACTGCTGGAGAAATTGCGTTGAGCGATATCCCTACACACCATTGCGGCTTTGTGGCCATTGTCGGCGCGCCCAATGCAGGCAAATCGACGCTCGTCAACGCGCTGGTCGGCCAGAAGGTCGCGATCACCAGCGCCAAGGCGCAAACGACGCGCACCCGCCTTATGGGGATTCTCGTCGAGGGCGACACCCAGATCGTGCTGATCGATACGCCGGGCATCTTCGCGCCGAAACGGCGCCTCGACCGGGCCATGGTCGCCGCGGCATGGGGCGGTGCGGAAGGCGCCGACCTGATCGCACTGATCATCGACGCCAAAGCGGGCCTCAAGGGCGGAATCGAGGCGATGGTGGAGAGCCTCAGAAAACGCCCCGAGCCCAAGCTGCTGGTCCTCAACAAGGTCGATATCGCAAAGAAGGACGAGCTGCTGCGCCTTGCCGCAGGGCTCAACGCGCTGCTCGACCCCGTGGACACATTTTTCGTTTCAGCAACGACCGGCGACGGCGTGGACGATCTGAAAAGGGCGCTGGTCGAGGCGATGCCCGAGGGCATGTGGCATTTCCCGGCGGACCAGGTGTCGGACGCCAGCCAGCGCCTGCTCGCCGCCGAAGTGACGCGCGAACAGCTCTATCATCAGCTGCGCAACGAACTGCCCTATGCCAGCGCCGTCGACACGGAGAGCTATACCGAACGCAAGGATGGGTCGGTCGAGATTCGCCAGCAGATCCTGGTCGCCCGCCCGACGCAAAAAGCCATCGTGCTCGGCAAGGGTGGCAGCCGTATCAAGGAAATCGGCCAGAAGGCCCGCGAGGAACTGGGCGAAATACTGGGCCGCAAGGTCCACCTGTTCCTGCACGTGAAAGTGAAACCCGACTGGGAAGAGGATCAAACGCTCTACCGGGACATCGGGCTGGATTGGGTGGAGTAGCCTAAGCGCTCAAATGCTCGACGAGAATCTTCACGCCGAGCGCAATCAGCACTAGCCCGCCGAATATTTCCGCCCTGCCCTCGAACCGTCTGCCGATATGATGGGCGCCGAGCGCACCTGCGAAGCACAGCAGCGCCGTCACCGCTCCGATAATAGCGCAGGCCCAGCCCACCGGCACAGCCAGGAGCGGCAGGGTGATGCCCGCCGCCGCCGCATCGACGCTCGTCGCAATCGCTGCGGCAAACAAGTGCCACCCGGAAAGCGCTGGATCGGCCTGAGTATCTTCGCGCGACGCACGGAGCATATTGAGACCGAGCGCCGACAGGAGGAGGAAGGCGATCCAATGGTCGACACTTTCGATCCAGCCCGCAAAGGCCGTGCCCAGGCCCCAGCCGATCAGCGGCATCAGCGCCTGTGCCACACCGAAAGCAAGAGCGAGTTTCACGGCTTCGGCAACCCGCATCTGCCCGGCTGCACCCTGGGCGAGCGACACCGCGAGTGCGTCCATGGCAAGCGCCAGGGCAAGGCCGACCAGACTGAGCATCGCGCCTAGCCCAGCACCTCATCCACCCATTGCGGCACAAGCTCTCCCGCTCGCCCCATCCGGCTCTCCTCGAAAAAGATGCTGCCCTCGCTCGGATCCAGATTGAGTTCCAGCGTTCGCGCGCCATAGTGCCGGGCGCTCTGCACAAAACCGGCTGCGGGATAGACGGCGCCGGAAGTGCCGATCGAGACGAACAGGTCGCATGTGGCGATCGCGGCGTCGATTTCGTCCATCCGGTAGGGCATCTCCCCGAACCAGACGATATCGGGGCGGACATGACCACTTGTCCCGCAGGCGGGGCAAGGTGGACGGTCGGCCATCTTGCCCTCGAACGCGTGCCGCGCGCCGCAGGCCAGGCACCAGCCGGATTTCAGCTCGCCATGCATATGGAGCAGCCGCTTCGCCCCGCCGCGCTCGTGCAGATCGTCGACATTCTGCGTCACGATGAGCAGCCTGCCCTTCCATTCGGCATCCAGCCGGCCCAGCGCCAGATGCGCCGGGTTGGGCGCGACCGTCGCCAGCTTCGCGCGGCGCTGGTCGTAAAAATCAAGGACGAGATCGGGGTCGCGCGCGAAGGCTTCGGGCGTCGCCACATCCTCGACCCGCTGGCCCTCCCAAAGCCCGTCGGGCCCGCGAAAGGTCGGCACGCCGCTTTCGGCGGAAATGCCGGCCCCTGTCAGGACCACAATATCGCGGACATCCTTCATCGGGCTCTAGATACGGTTCCTCCAAAAATGAACAAGGGAGTCTGTCATGCCATGCCGAATTCTGCCATTCCCCTTCCTGAACGCGACGCCTCCTCAAATCGGATACTGACAAAGGTCCGGCCTTATGGGATGGGATGCGAACAGGATGCGAGAAGAGAGACAATGAAAACTATCGGCATTATCGGCAGCGAAGGACGGATGGGCCGGACGATCGCCGCGCTTCTGGACGGTAGCGCCGGCCATGCCGGCGGGGTCGATGCGGGCGGCGATGTCGCCGGCCTGGCGGCCGGGAGCGATGTACTTGTCGACTTTTCCGTGCCCGGCGCGCTGGAGGCCAGCCTTGCCGCAGCGCGCGCCGCGCAAACGCCCCTTGTTATCGGGACGACCGGGCTGGCAGACAGCCATCATGCGCTGATCGACGCGGCCGCGAAGGACATCGCTATTCTCCAGGCCGCGAACACGTCGCTCGGGGTAAACCTGCTCGCCCATCTCGTGCGCGACGCCGCCGCGCGGCTCGGCACCGAATGGGATATCGAGATCGTCGAGATGCATCACCGGCACAAGGTCGACGCGCCGTCGGGAACCGCCCTGCTGCTCGGCGAAGCGGCGGCGGCGGGCCGCAAGACGACCCTCGGCGAAGTCGCCGAAGAAGGCCGGGCCGGGCTCGATTGCGCCCGCACGGAAGGGGCGATCGGTTTTGCGAGTTTGCGGGGCGGGTCGGTCGCCGGCGATCATCAGGTCGTCCTTGCCGCGGAAGGCGAGCGCATCGAACTGGGCCACCGCGCCGAAAGCCGTGAAATCTTCGCCCGCGGCGCGATCAAGGCGGCCCTGTGGCTCGCCGACAAGGAGCCGGCACAATACACTATGGGCGATGTGCTGGGGTTATAAAAAAATATCCGTTTGGGCTGAGCCTGTCGAAGCCCCGCCCTTTCTTTTCGCCGATCGAGAATGAAGAACAGCCGTTCGACGAGCTCAGGGCAAACGGCAATCGGGATTGGAAGCGTGATGGTCAAAGCTGCGCATCGGTATGAATTTTTTGCCCGGCTTTCGGAGAATAATCCCGAGCCCGAGACGGAGCTCAATTATGTCAATCCCTACACCCTGTTGGTCGCCGTCGCGCTCTCGGCGCAGGCCACCGATATCGGTGTAAACAAGGCAACCAAAGCGCTATTCGAACAGGTAACCACGCCCGAACAGATGCTGGCGCTCGGCGAAGAAGGACTGAAGGAACACATCAAGACCGTCGGCCTGTTCAACACGAAAGCGAAGAATGTCATCAAGGCCGCGGCCATGCTGGTCGAGGAGCATGGCGGCGAAATACCGCGCGATCGCGAGGCGCTGGAGAAGCTGCCGGGCGTGGGGCGCAAGACAGCCAATGTGGTGCTCAACGAAGCCTTTGGCGAACACACCAT
>JBPOET010000011.1:0-15599 GCA_051251675.1 Parasphingopyxis sp.
GCGCATAGCCGTTCATCGGCTTGAGCCGCACATCGGATTTCAGTGCGGGGATAAAATCACTCTGCTCGATACCCATGACCCATGCCTCCTGAACGCGCACCGCCGGGGGGCGCGCGACGGGACCGGCAGTCCCCGCACGCAACCGGACGATGGCTGATGATCGATCCGGCGGCGCGCCAGCCGACGCGCGCCGGATCGCTATGTTCTAGAGCGGCTGCACCTGGATGCAGGTGGACAGCACGTTCCAGCAGCCGGGTTCGCATCCGACAGCTTCCTCGCCGGTTTCCAGCCGGCTGGCGCGCGCTTCGGCGCGATCGGCCTCCGCACGCAATTGCTGGGCGAGACCTTGGAGATAATCGGGTTGGTGAAGATGTCCTGCCTTGGCCATTGGTCGTTCTCCTTCTGGACTAAACTGTCCTGTCAAAGCTCCGCCCTGCCGGCACGCGGCCAGCATTTTCACGGAACCGGTGATTTCAAGCAAATCAACGCCTACTATACGCAACAATACATCTTTCGATGCAGTAGTAGCCGCACATTATCGTGCGACTTATAGTGCGACTCGTCAGTGCCAATAGTGTGGTTCGCGCCCCGGATCGAGTCAATCGAACAGCGTCCCGAACGACGGGCAAGCTGATCCGTTTCCGACCATCTTGCGCTTGATGACCGGGCAACGACGCGGCGCCCCGCGAGTCTCTGCGCTCCGGAGCGAAGCGCCCGATCCACGAACGGGAACGCCCGGCGGCGCCATGCCGCAGCGCAACACTGGAAATTTTCTTACGAATGTGTTACATAATGTCGCGAAGCGGGAATAATTGGTTCCGCGAATGGTCTAACACACGGAAAAGGCTGCAAAATCGAAAATGCAGGTGGGGGCCGGCAACGGTCTTCTGCACGATTCGCGCGGCTGTCCGTCAAGAAAGGTCTTACTGCATGGCTAGCAAGGTGCTTGACTTCGAAGTCGGAGATTATGTCGTCTACCCGAAACACGGCGTAGGCCGCGTCATCGAACTTCAGAATGAAGAGATTGCGGGCATGCAGCTCGAACTCTACGTCCTGCGGTTCGAAAAAGAGAAGATGACGCTCCGCGTTCCGACGAACAAGGCCGAAGGCGTGGGGATGCGCAAGCTCTCCTCCGACAAGACGCTCAAGGACGCGCTCAAGACGCTCGAAGGCAAGCCCAAGGTCAAGCGCACCATGTGGTCGCGCCGTGCGCAGGAATATGAGGCGAAGATCAATTCCGGCGACCTGATCTCGATTGCCGAAGTGACGCGCGATCTTTTCCGCGCCGACGACCAGCCCGAGCAGAGCTATTCGGAACGCCAGATTTTCGAAGCCGCTTCCAGCCGCCTCGCCCGCGAACTGGCGGCGATGGAAAAAACGGACGAACCGGCGGCTCTGGAAAAGATCCTCGAGATCCTCAACAAGGCGGCCGCCATCTGGAACGCCGCGAAGGCCGAGGAAGAGGCAGCCAAGGCCGAGGCTGCGGCCAACAGCTAAACAGTTCGCGCAAGCGAGAGTGGGAAGAAGCCCGGTCGCACCCCAGTGGTTCGGCCGGGCTTCTTCGTTTAAGATAGGCACCGAACAGGGGGAACCACGCCATGGCAATCGCAGACCAAATTCCGACAGAGTCCGGATTTCCGGCCAAGACCGACGGCGCGGACGTTATCAAGGGCATAGACTTGGCGGGCAAAACCGCGATCGTGACCGGCGGCTATAGCGGGATCGGGCTGGAAACCGTGCGCGCGCTCGTCGGCGCCGGCGTCACTGTGATCGTGCCGGCCCGCAACCGCGAAAAGGCGGAGAGCAACCTTGCCGAGATCGACGGCGATGTTCAGGTCGGCGATATGGACCTGGGCGATATCGCTTCCGTCCGCCGCTTTGCCGATGAGATGGTGGACCAGCTCGATAGCCTCGATCTCCTCATCAACAATGCCGGGATCATGGCCTGCCCGGAAGCGCGGGTCGGCCCGGGCTGGGAATCGCAGTTCGGTATCAACCATATGGGCCATTTCGCATTGACGACCGGACTAATGCCGCTGCTCGGGAAGACGCCGGGCGCGCGGGTCGTTTCGCTGTCCTCGACCGGGCACAAGCGCAGCGACATCCATTGGGACGATATCCAGTTCGCCGACACGCTCTATGACAAATGGGACGCCTATGGACAGGCGAAGACGGCCAACGCCCTGTTCGCCAATGCGCTGAGCCGCCGGCTGAAGCCGAGCGGCGGCCTCGCCTTTTCCGTTCATCCCGGCGGTATCTTCACCCCGCTCCAGCGGCACCTGTCCAACGAGGAACAGGTGGCGCTCGGCTGGCTCAACGAGGATGGCAGCATGTCGGACCTTGCCAAGATGGGCTTCAAGACGCCCGCACAGGGTTGCTCGACCACCCTATGGGCCGCGACATCGCCCAAGCTGGAAGGCAAACCCGGCGTCTATTGCGAAGATTGCGACATCGCGCAGCCCAGCGATCCCGAAAACCCGATGAGCCGCTGGATGGGCGTCGAAGCCTGGGCCTGCGACGATGACGATGCGGAACGCTTATGGGTGATTAGTGAAAAGCTGTTGGCGGAGGTTTAGTAGTTCGCGTTTATTGACTCTGCAAAGTTAGTTCGAAAGACAGATGGACAGCAAATAGGGAGTCGGCCGTTGCGAATTGCAGAACTAGAAATCGACGCCTTGCAAGTAAACCCAGCCAATGACCGGCATGGTGAATTGCATGATGAGACAGCCGCGATTGCACAATTATTTCGGTTGCGAGAAAATCACATGAAGGCGCTCGCCGCCGATATTACCGCCGAAGGAAGAGTCTACGATCCGCCCCTAGTTTGGGAGGGAGATGGCGAGAATATCGTATACGATGGCAATCGCCGCGTTACTTGCCTGAAGCTAATTCGAAATCCTGACAGAGCGCCCACCCAAGACCTTCAAGCTTATTTCGCACAGTTGGCAGGAAACTGGGATGAGTTGCCTACCATGGTGGAATGCGAAATCGAAACAGATCGAGATGTAATCGATGCGATGCTGTTCAGGAGGCATACCGGATCGCAAGGCGGAATAGGGCAATCCACATGGGATGACCGGGCCAAAAGAAACTTTGTTGAGAGAACCGGCAAAGGCGGTCGCATTGAAGTCGCAGATGAGATCGAAAGAATCCTAACTGAAAATGATAAACTTCCCGAGCGCCAAATTCCGCGATCTACTGTAAACCGCTTGTTGTCCTCTGAATTGAACCGAAATCGAGTTGGATTGAGCGTTTCCCGGAACCGTTTCGCCCTGACCCATGAACTTGATGCCGTGCTACCTGCAATAGAAAGATTAGCTACCGACATGGCCAATCGTGACATTGTATTGGCGGACGTTTGGGATAACGAAGGGAAAAGGGCCTATCTGAATCGATTGGAGAACGACGAACTCTTGCCGGGCGAAGATAGCTTACTGCCGGAACAGGAAGATCAACCGAGGCGCAGGCAGCCGAGAAGGCGGGGTCGGCCTGCTCAACGCAGGGGACCGAATACCCTCATCCCCGCCAACACACCTCAACCGCCATGGGATGCTGACCAAGCTCGCGTTCGCGCCATATGGGATGAGCTATGTGCGTTGTCGCTAATGAATCACCCCAATGCGGTCTCCGCACTTTTTCGAATCCTATTGGAACTCGGTATCACGGGCTATTTGGAGCGAAATCAGATGCGTATCGCTGGCGAGCTATCAACAAACTTTCGTCGTGCATACGAAAGCTTGCTCGAACGGGAAATCATTGATCGCGATTACGCCGATGAACTTGCCCGAATGCGGCAAGATGAACTCATTTCGATACGCAGCATGCAACGATACGTACATTCGCCGGAGTTTGCTCCTATGGCAGGCGAACTGCAGACTTACTGGACGCGGTTAGGCCGATTCCTAATCCACGCCGTCTCAGACTAGTAAGTCCACCAGTTCAAACTTACAGCTTCCCAGTAAGCTCCGGAACCGCGTTGAACAGATCCGCAACGATTCCATAATCGGCGATCTGGAAGATCGGCGCGTCTTCATCCTTGTTGATCGCGATGATCGTCTTGGAATCCTTCATGCCGGCCAGATGCTGGATCGCGCCGGAAATGCCGATGGCGATATAGACTTCCGGCGCGACGATCTTGCCGGTCTGGCCGACCTGATAGTCGTTGGGCACATAGCCCGCATCGACAGCAGCACGGCTGGCACCGATACCGGCGCCGAGCTTGTCGGCGAGCGGCGTGATGACTTCCTCGAACTTTTCCGAAGAGCCAAGCGCACGGCCGCCCGAGACGATGATCTTGGCGCTGGTCAGCTCCGGACGATCGCTTTTCGCAATCTCTTCGCTGACAAAGCTGGAAAGGCCCGCATCGCCGGGCCCGCTCACGGCTTCGACTTCGCCCGAACCGCCTTCGGTCGCGGCCTTGTCGAACGCCGTGCCGCGCACGGTGATGACGAGCTTCTCGTCAGACGTCGTAACCGTGGCAATTGCGTTGCCGGCATAGATCGGGCGCGTGAAGCTCTTGTCGCCTTCGACCGAGAGAATGTCGGAAATCTGCATAACGTCCAGAAGCGCGGCGACGCGCGGGGCGATATTCTTGCCCGTTGTCGTCGCCGGGGCCACAAACGCATCGTGATGGCCCATCAGATCGGCGATCAGCGGCGCGACATTTTCCGGCAGCGCATTGGCGTAGGCGGGATCGTCGGCAAGATGGACCTTGCCGATACCGGCGACCTTTGCGGCCTGATCGGCCACGGCCTGACAGCCGGAACCGGCGACAATGGCATGAACTTCGCCGAGCTTGGATGCAGCCGTGACGGCGGCCAGCGTTGCATCTTTCATCTGAGCATTGTCATGCTCAACCCATACGAGCGTCTTCATTAGGCGACTCCCATTTCTTTGAGTTTGGCGACCAGCGTATCCACATCTTCGAGGATCTCACCGGCTTCGCGCTTCGGCGGCTCGGTGACATTGCTGGTCGTGAGGCGCGGCGCCGTATCGACGCCAAAATCGGCCGGCGTTTTCTGATCGAGCGGCTTGGACTTTGCCTTCATGATGTTCGGCAGCGACGCATAGCGCGGCTCGTTCAGGCGGAGATCGGTGGTAACGATCGCCGGCAGCTTGAGCTGAACGGTCTGCAGGCCGCCATCGATTTCGCGCTTCACGTCGATCGTGCCGTCGCCGACTTCCACCGTATTGGCGAAAGTGCCCTGACCCCAGCCCAGCAATGCCGCGAGCATCTGGCCCGTCTGGTTGCTGTCGTCGTCGATCGCCTGCTTGCCGAGAATCACCAGGCCCGGCTCTTCGGCCTCGACAATGGCTTTCAGGATTTTGGCCACGGCGAGAGGCTCTACCTCGTCGTCCGTCTCGACCAGGATCGCACGGTCGGCACCCATGGCGAGCGCGGTGCGCAGCGTTTCCTGCGCCTTCGCCGGACCGACCGACACGGCGACGATTTCTTCCGCCTTGCCGGCTTCCTTGAGGCGAATCGCCTCTTCGACCGAAATTTCGTCGAACGGATTCATCGACATTTTGACATTGGCGAGATCGACGCCAGAACCGTCGGCCTTGACCCGCGGCTTCACATTATAATCGATCACCCGCTTCACCGGGACCAAGATTTTCATTGCTTTCTTCCTCCTGGGCTTGCTTTTCTGTCGCCCTTTACGTTCACGTAAACCTAGCTAGCATGCTGCACTGCAAAAAATCAACTCTCTCGTCAATCCCGCCACGCTCGCCCTGCGCCTGTTCAAGGCTGCGTCCATAGACCCGGACGCGCTCAGCCTATGCTCGTTTCAGGTCGCGTATGGCCCTATTTCCGGACCTGGGCGACGATCTTGCGCGCGGCATCGCCCAGATCGTCTGCGCTGACGATCGGCAGGCCGCTATTGGCGAGAATGTCCTTGCCCTTGGCCACATTCGTCCCTTCCAGGCGCACCACCAGCGGCACATCCAGATCGACCTCCTTGGCTGCGGCAACGATGCCCTCGGCGATGATGTCGCACTTCATGATACCGCCAAAGATATTGACGAGAATACCCTCGACCGCAGGGTCCGACAGAATGATCTTGAAGGCGGAGGTAACCTTTTCCTTGGTCGCGCCGCCGCCAACGTCGAGAAAGTTCGCCGGGAAGGCGCCGTTCAGCTTGATGATGTCCATCGTCGCCATGGCGAGACCCGCGCCGTTCACCATGCATCCGATATTGCCGTCCAGCTTGATATAGGCGAGATCGTGCTTGGAGGCTTCGAGCTCCATCGGATCCTCTTCGCTCTCGTCGCGCAGCTCGGCCCATTCGGGATGGCGGAACTCGGCATTGGAATCGAAGCTCATCTTGGTGTCGAGAACGAGCAGCTGCCCGTCATCGGTTTCCACCAGCGGGTTGATCTCGAGCATCGCGCAATCGAGCTTGAGGAACGCTTCGTAGAGATTGCCGGTCAGCGCGACACAGGCATCGGCCAGATCGCCGGAAAGCTCCAGCGCATCGGCAGCCTTGCGGCCATCGCTGTCCGTAAAACCGGCCAGCGGATCGACGGTGATGGTCGTGATCTTTTCAGGCGTGTCGTGCGCAACGGTTTCGATATCCATGCCGCCCTCGGTCGACACGACCATGGCGACCCGTCCCGAAGCCCGGTCGACGAGCAGCGCCAGATAATATTCCTCTTTGATGTCGACACCATCGGTGACGTAGAGGCGGTTCACCTCCTTGCCGGCATCGCCGGTCTGCGCCGTAACGAGCGTGTTGCCGAGCATTTCCTCTGCGTCGGTGCGTACATCGTCGATTGTCTTGGCGAGCCGCACGCCGCCCTTGGCGTCCGCGCCCAGTTCCTTGAACTTGCCCTTGCCGCGGCCGCCCGCGTGAATCTGCGCCTTCACGACATAAAGCGGCCCGGGCAGCGTTTCGGCGCCGGCCACTGCCTGATCGACCGTGGTCGCAGCCACACCGGCAGGGATGCCGATCCCGAATTTCGCGAGCAGTTCCTTGGCTTGATATTCATGGATGTTCATGGCGGCAAAGCGCTCCTGAAAGAAAATGGAGTCGGAAGGGTTCGCTGGGCGCTAAAGCATAGTCACCGGCGTATGGAAAGACCCTCCAGCCGCCGCGTCCGCAGCGCACAAACGGCGCCCGCCCGCCCGGCCAGTATCAGCACGTCCCGATCCCGCAATCCTCCCGTCGCGTCGACGAATTCGCCGATCGTCAGGTCATGTGCCGGACGATCGCGAAAAACGCTGAGCGAAGACAGACGCCAGAGCTGCGTGTAACTCAGATCGTCTGCGAGCCGGGAGGCCATGCACTCGGCAACCGGCTCTTCCAGGCCCGCCTCGACAAATGCCGCCCGCATGCGGCTTTCCGGCGTTCCGTAAATCAACAGGAAACCCAGCGGGACGATTATGACAAGGGCGAGGATGGCGAGCAGAATTTTCTTCATCCGGGTCTTCTCCTATTCCATGAGAGCGGTGGCAAGGCCGGGCAACCGGGCCTATATAACAAGTCATGCACTGGTCGCTCGGCATCCTGCTTTTTTTTGGCACGATCCTCTTCATGGAGGGTGTGGCCTATGTCGCGCATCGCTGGGTGATGCACGGGTTCGGCTGGTTCCTGCACGCAAGCCATCACCGGCCGCGCACGGGCAATTGGGAGCTCAACGATCTCTACGCGCTGATTTTCGCGGTGCCGTCCTTCGTGCTGCTGCTCGGCGGAGTGCAGCTTGGCTGGTGGCCGGGCTTTACCTGGATCGGCGCGGGGATCGCCGGCTATGGCGCGATCTATTTCGGCTTTCACGACGTGATCGTGCACAAGCGGCTGAACCATCGTTACATTCCCAAATCCCGTTATATGAAGCGCATCATTCAGGCCCACCGGCTCCACCATGTCGTGGAAACCAAGCATGGCACGGTGAGTTACGGCTTTCTCTATGCACCGAAGCCGGAAGACCTGAAGGCGGAGCTCAAACGGCGCGGGCATGCAGGGGTACGGGCCCCGATCGGCACCTTTCACGAGTCCGACCGGCAATCGGAGCATATCTAGCCCATCGAAAGCCGGTGCTCGCGATACTGGCCGGGCAACAGCCCCAGATAGCGCACGACGCTTTTGCGCATCGCATAATGCAGGCCGATCCCGACCAGCCCGCTGCCCACCACCGCGATGAACAGCGCGGGGAAAAAACCGTCGAGCCAATAGGCGGCTGCCGCCGCGATAAGGATCAGCGCGCCGATCACCCGGCCATGATGCGGGATGACAACGGTGTAGGAAATTTCGCCCGTCGGCCCGAACGGCATTTCGAAGCGCACGCTGTTCGCCATGCGCACCGAGAAATCGCGCACGCCGCGCCGGCGAAAGGCGCGGCGGAAACGCTGCAACCAGCTGAGCCTGCGCTGGCCCCTGAGCGGCACGGCGGAGAAGATGGCGAAGCCGTCCCCCGCCAGCCTGTCCGCAAGCGTCTCGCGAATCCGGTCTATCACGCCGGGGCGGTCGATTGTCAGATGGCCGTTAAATTCCATGGCTAGCCAGCTGGGGCATAGGCGGCACGATTCAAGGCCTGCCGCCAGCTTTTGAACAGCCAGCCGAGCTTTTCGCGCCGCGTCGTGAAAACGCGCTCGTCGAGCGCCGCTTCGCCGCGCGCTTTAACCTTACGGGCGATATCGCCATAAATCCCCGCCGCCGCCAGCACCGCCCAGGCAGAACGGAAGGGCAGCGCCGCCGTGCCGCGCCGGGCGCTTTCCTCGTAGCGCTCGGCCAGTTCGGCCAGGCGACGGGAAAGGCTGGCAAGGGCAGTGCGGCTTGCGGGATCGCCAAGCGCCGCCGGATCGACATGCTTCTCCGCAAGCCAGCTCATCGGCAGATAGCAGCGGCCATTGGCCGCATCCTCCCCTATATCGCGGGCGATATTGGCCAGCTGGAAGGCTAGACCCAGATCGCGGGCGCGCGCGAGCGTCTCCGCATCGTCCGGCTTCACCCCCATCACCAGCGCCATCATCTGCCCGACAACCCCGGCGACATGGTGGCAATATTGCAGGAGAGCGCCCTCATTCTCCGGCATCCAGCCCGCCGCATCGAGCGCAAACCCGGCGATATGATCGTCGATCATCCCGCGCGGAATGCTGCATTCCCGCGCCACCAGGCCCAGTGCATCGAAACTGGGATCCCCGGTTTCTTCACCGGCAAGCGCCCGGCCGGTCTTGCTGCGTATCTCGGCAATGCGCGCCTGCGGATCGGCAACGACCGACATGTCATGGCCGAGCGCTTGCCCATCCGCCAGATCGTCGCAGCGGCGGCACCAGGCATAGAGCAGCCAGGCCCGTTCGCGGGTTTCCCTGTCGAACAGTCGGGACGCCATGGCGAAGCTCTGCGAACCGCGCCCGATCGTCTCGTGCGCCTTGGCGACAAGGGCTGCGCGGTTCGTTGGGTCGATCATGGCCGCCTCCATCCGTTAGTCCTGAGCCCGTCGAAGAGCGTCTCACATATTGAGAAGCGGACTTCGACAAGCTCAGCCCTAACGGCTTCTGGCAAGAGTATCACCGCCCAAGATCATCGATCATCAGCCCGGCGGTCGCCTTGGCGCTGCCCACCACGCCGGGAATGCCGGCACCCGGATGCGTGCCCGCACCGACGAAATAGAGATTGTCGATAATATCGTCGCGATTGTGCACGCGAAAATAGGCGCTTTGGGTGAGAATGGGCTCCAGGCTGAAGGCGCTGCCCTGATGGGCATTCAGATCCTGCGCGAAATCCTTGGGCGTATACCAGAATTTGGTCTTGATCCGGTCCTTCAGTCCCGGGATCAGGCGCGCCTCGATATGATCGAGAATCCGGTTCGCATACTCCTCTCCGATCGTGTCCCAGTCTGCCGGGAACTTGCCGAGATGGGGAACCGGGGCCAGCGCATAGAATGTCGAGCAGCCTTCGGGCGCCATCGACGGATCGGTGATCGTCGGATGGTGCAGATAGAGCGAGAAATCCTCGGCAAGTACGCCATGATCGTAGATATCCCTGAGCAGGCCCTCATAGCGCGGGCCGAACAGGATCATATGGTGCGGGATGCCCGGCCAGCTGCCCTCAACGCCAAAGTGCAGCACGAAGAGCGAGGGGGAATAGCGTTTTTTGAGCAGGCTTTTCGTCGCCCGCTCGCCGCGCTTCGAGCTGGTCAGCAGATCGCGATAGCTGTGCACGATATCCGCATTGCTGGCGACCGCATCGAAATCGTCGTGCCAGCCGCTCTCGCAGCGCAGCCCGGTGACCCGATCGCCCCTGGTCTCGATATCGACGACCGGATCGCCGGTCCGCACAATGCCGCCAATTCGCTCGAAATGCGCGACCATGCCCGCGATCAGCCTGTTCGTGCCGCCCCTGGCAAACCAGACGCCGCCATCCTTTTCCAGCTTGTGGATCAGCGCATAGATGGAGCTGGTCTTCATCGGGCTGCCGCCGACCAGTAGCGTGTGGAAGGAAAGCGCCTCGCGCAGCTTTTCGTTTTCAACAAAACTGGAGACAATGGAATAGACCGAGCGCCAGGCCTGTTTGCGCGCGAGTGCGGGCGCTGCCTTGAGCATCGACTTGAAATCGAGGAACGGCACATCGCCGAGCTTCAGATAGCCTTCCTCGTACACGCCGGCCGAATATTCGAGAAACCGGCGATAGCCTTCCACGTCTGCCGGATTGAGCTTTTCGATCTCCCTGGTCAGATCGACCTCGTCGTTCGAATAATCGAAATTCGTGCCGTCCGGCCAGTTCAGGCGATAGAAGGGAAAAACCGGCTCCAGCTCGACATCGTCTTTCATGTCCGCGCCGGTCAGCTCCCACAGCTGGGTCAGGCAGTCGGGATCGGTGATCACCGTCGGCCCTCCATCGAAGACGAACCCCTCGCGCTCCCAATAATAGGCGCGGCCGCCCGGTTTGTCCCGGCCTTCGACGATCGTTGTTTCGATCCCTGCCGATTGCAGGCGAATGGCCAGGGCCAATCCGCCAAAACCTGCGCCAATCACGGCTGCCTTGGTCATGCGTCCCTGCTCTTTCGTCTCGTGTTTTTCCAGATGGCGCCAAGGCCACGGCCAACCGGGATAGGCGGCTTTCCGGATATAATGCGCAGCTTGTCGGTCCAGCGGCTGCGCCCTGCATAGAAGCGGGATATAAGGGCAGGGCTCAGCCGATAAAAGCGCTCGAGGATTTTATATCGGTTCGATGTGTCGGCACCGTAGAACATCATGCTGTCCAGCATCCGGTAATAGCCTGTCTCGCGCCATCTTTGCGCCGCCCGTGCGAACAGCCGCCCATGCAGCGCTTCGCCGGAAAGATCGGCATGGCGGGCGATAAAGAGTGCGCTGCGCACCGCATCCGGCAGCGAGTATCCGGTCACCGGGTGAAACTGTCCGGCGCGGACCCCCGCCTTGGGCACAGCGCCCGTCGAGCGCCAATATTCACCGAATGCGCCGTTGCACACGACCGGCAGCACGCCCTTTTCACGGTGAACGACCTCCTCCACCCGCCAGCCCTGCGCCGCGGCATAGCCGAGCACGCGCTCTTCGATCAGCGCTGTATCGAGCTCCGGTCCGTCACTATAATAGGTGTCTTCGACAAATATCCGGTTCGGGCCGAAGGGCAGCAGATAGACGAAACGATAGCCGTCTGTCTGTTCGACGGTCGCATCCATGATTACCGGCCGTTCCAGGCCATGCGGCGCGGCCAGCTCGAGCTCCAGCCCGACAAATTTCTGCCAGCCGCCTTCCAGCGCGCCGAGATCGCCGGCACCGCGGCAATCGATCACCGCGCGGGCGGCAATTTCCTCGCCATTGTCCAGGACGAGATGGTCGGCAGTCGCCGAACTGACCGCAGCCCCGGTACGGATGGCATCCCCGGGCAGCGCATCGCGAAGGGCTGCATCTAACTGGTCCGAGCGGATCGAATGATAGGCCGTGCCCAGCGTACGCCGGTGCGCGGGAAAGCGCACATCGTAATCATCCCAGCGATGCGTAATCATGGGTTCGAGGAGCGCCATGCCCGCCGCGTCGACATCGCCGGCAAAGAAGGACCAGATATGGTTGCCGCCAAGGCTTGCTCCGGCCTCGATCATCTGAAGCCGCAGATCCGGGCGTGCCTGATGCAGAGCCAGTGCAATCAGCCCGCCAGCCAGCCCGCCGCCGAGAATCGCGATATCGCAGTCCAGATTATGGCCGGCCCCGGCCTCCGCATGACCCATGATCGGCGCTCTACAGAAAAGCAGGCGCGGCGAACAGCCCGTACGCGCGGACGGGGTCATCGCTTTGGCGCTTGCACAATCCGGCAAAGGCGGTATTTCGGCTCCTGAAGGGCAATGCCGGGTAACCGGAAGTGCCTTTCCAATGCGCGCCGGTAGCGGGAATGCAGTGCGGGCCCCGGGCTCAAATCTGCAGCTATCCTTGTAACTGTAAGCGGCGAGCGCAGCCTGCACGCGGGCCTTCGGGTCCGCAGCCACTGGATGTTCCGGTAATCGCCGGAACGCTATCTGGGAAGGCGCAGGCGGCGCGATGACCCGTGAGCCAGGAGACCGACCGACGCGCGTCGCTCTTGCCGGGCTCAAGGATTGGTCAGGCGCGGAACGGTTTCTGTCTGAGCGACATGAAGCGGCTGGGGCCGTTTCGACCTGTGCGAACGGGCGCGGCATGCCGCCCGCTTTCGCAGAAAGGCCACGCATCTGCGTGGAGGTCCCGCCACATCGCGCTCAGCATGCGGAGACCGAAGACTCATGACCAAATTTACCTATGGCGTTGCCCTGTCAGCGCTCCTCACTCCCGCTATCGCCCCGGCGCAGGCCGGACCTCCCCAAACCCCCGGCGAAACCCTGATCGTTACCGGCACACGGGCGGCCGCCCCCCTGCAACTCGATCAACAAGGCGGATCGGTGTCAGTCATCGATTCCGAAGCGCTCGTCCAGCGCCAGGCGCGCGAGATTGCCGATATCCTGCGCGACGTGCCCGGGCTTTCGATATCGGGCATAGCCGGCCAGACCCAGGTTCGTATTCGCGGCACCGAAGCCAATCATACGCTGGTCCTCATCGACGGAATCGAAGTGTCAGACCCGTTTTTCGGCGAGTTCGATTTCGGCAGCCTCGCCATCGACCAGGCAGCGCGGATCGAAGTGCTGCGCGGCCAGCAAAGCGCGCTTTACGGCTCGGACGCGATTGGCGGCGTCATCCATTATATCACCCTGCTGGGAAGCGAGGCGCCGGGCCTGCAGCTACGCGCCGAGGGCGGTTCGTTCGGCACCTTCAACGCGGCCGCCCGCTATGGCGGCGTCGCCGGCAATCTCGACTATGCAATCTCGGCAACCCATCTCGGCACCGATGGCACGGTCGGCACACGCGGCGGCGCGCGCACTCTCGACAAGACGAGCAACGCACTGTCCTTCACCGGCCTTTGGACGCCCGCGCCCAATGCCCGGGTGAGGATAGTCGGCCGCTATTCGGCGACCGATAGCGAGTTCAACAATCAGGATTTCACGCCCGGCAGCCCGACATTCGGTTTCGCCGTCGATTCGCCGGGCACCTACACCGAAACCGAAGGGCTATATGCGCTGATCAGCGGCGAAATCGACCTGCTCGACGATCGTTGGACCCACGCCCTGACGGCCCAGATTGCCGATATCGACCGCGACGGTTTCAGCAACAATGTCCTCAATTCCGGCAATGAGGGGCAAAGGCTCAAAGGCTCCTATGCGTCGAGCCTGCGCCTTGGCACGAACGCGATGCGCCACACCCTCACCTTTGCCGGCGACTGGGAGCGCGAACGCTATCGCAACACCACGCCGGGCGGCTTCGCCTTCACCGGCCGCCGCCAGATCCGCAATCTGGGTCTGGTCGCCGAATATGGGCTGGTCCTCAATGACCGGCTCTCGTTCGATGCGGCGCTGCGCTGGGACGACAATTCGCGCTTCGACGACACGACCACCTATCGTGTGCAGGCCAGCTACAGTTTCGATTTCGGGTTGCGCGCCCGCGCCGCCGCCGGATCGGGAATCAAGAATCCGGGATTTTTCGAACTGTTCGGTTTTGTCGACGGGCGTTTTATCGGCAATGCCTCACTGAAACCCGAACGCTCCGAAGGCTGGGAGATGGGGCTCGAACAGACGCTTGCCGAAGGCGCGATCACCATCGGCGCGACCTATTTCGAAAGCACATTGGAAGACGAGATTTTCACCGACTTCCCGCCGCCGACCTTCGTCGCAACGCCCGCCAACCGGACCACGGAATCGCGCCAGCATGGCGTCGAAACATTCCTGCGCGCGCAGCTCGGCCCGCAATGGCGGATCGATGCGAGCTATACGCGGCTGACATCCCGTGAAAACGGCACTCGCGAAGTCCGCCGCCCGCGCGACACCGCCAATGTCGCGATCGCATGGGCCGCGCCGGAAGAACGCGGCGGCCTGACGCTTATCGTCCGGCATAGCGGCTCGCAGACCGACAGCGCCTTTCTCGATCCGAGCTTCGTGCCGACCACGGTCAGGCTGGACAGTTTCACCCTCGTATCGCTCGCCGGTTCGCTGCGGCTAACCGAGGGCGTCGAACTGACGGCGCGCGTCGAGAATCTGCTCGACCAATCCTATGAGCAGGTTTTCAGCTTCACCAATCCCGGCATCGGCGCCTTTGCCGGTGTCCGTGCACGCTTTTGAGAGGAGGAGAGCATGACGGATTCTCTTGCACCGGCCAGCGACTGGGCCTGGCCCCCGACTTTCGCCTTCGTCGCGGTTGTCGGCAGCCTGGCTGCGGGCTGCATGATGCCCTTTGTCTCGGTCGCCGTCGTCGCGGCCGGTACGCTCGATCCCAGGCGCGGCCTGATTGCAGTCGTCGCGGCCTGGATGGCGAACCAGATTATCGGATTCGGCCTGCTCGGCTATCCGGTGAATGCGCCGACTATCGGTTCGGGCGTCGCGCTTTGTGGATCGGCGCTGATCGCCTTTGCGCTCGCCCGGCGGCTTTTCGGCGGCGCGCAGCCCGCACTGGGCCGGATGCTGTTTGCCGGGCTCCTCTGCTTCGCCGCCTATGAGGCCGCCCTCTATGCCATGGCGCATCTCTATGGCGGAACCGACATGTTCACCGCCGAGATCGTCGCGCTGATCGGTACGAACGAGGCGCTCTGGTTCGCCGGTCTGCTGACCGCGCATCAGTTGCTCACCCGCATCCTGCCCGGTCAGTTCGGGTCGCCGGCTCCGTTGCGGGCATCGTGATGGCCGCAAACGGCTCCGGCGATCTCCGCATCGTTTCGCTGCTGCCGAGCGCCACCGAAATCGCGGTGGCGCTCGGCCTGGGCGGCCATCTTGTCGGCCGGTCGCACGAATGCGATTTTCCCGAAACGGTGAAGACCCTGCCGGTCTGCACCAGCACCCGGCTCGAAAAGGGACTGCGCTCGGCGGAGATCGACCGGCGCGTGCAGGAGATCGTGACCCAGGGCCTGTCCATGTACGAGGTCGATGCCGCGCTGCTCCGGTCCCTGAAACCCGATCTGATCCTGACCCAGACGGCCTGCGCGGTCTGCGCGGTGACGCCGGACGATCTCGAAGCCGCGCTCGCCGACTGGATGGGCGATCCGCCGAAACTGATTTCCACCGCGCCCGATACGCTCGACGATGTCTGGGGC
>JBPOET010000110.1:0-6215 GCA_051251675.1 Parasphingopyxis sp.
GCTTGAAATAGAAACCCGCATCATGCTCGTCGGTCATGCCGATACCGCCATGAAGCTGAATCATCTCATGCGTCAGGCGGTGGACCGTATCGTTGGAGGTTGCCTTGGCGACGGCGACGGTCTCAGCGGCGCTGCCGATATCCGTATCGAGCGCCTGAAGGGCGGCCTCGACGGCCGAACGCATCATCTCCAGATCGCCGAACATCTCGGCCATCCGGTGCTGGAGCGCCTGGAAGCTCGAGAGCACCTGCCCGAACTGGACCCGCGTTTTCAGATAATCGTTGGTGGTGGCGAAAGCCTGTACGGCAAGCCCGAGCATCTCCGCGCAGGCGATCACGCGGGCGCAATCGAGAACCTTGTCGCGCAAATCGTCCCCTCCTTCGGCAAGCCGGGAATCATTACCGATCGCGACATCGTCGAACGCGATTTCCGCATGGCTGCGGGAATCGACGATGGCGCGCTTTGCGCGCGACACGCCGTCCGCATCGCCATCCACCAGATAGAGCCCGTCCTTCGCCGCCACGACGAACAGGCCGGCGCTATCGCCCTCGGCGACAAAGGCCTTGCGGCCATTCATCTTACCGCCTTCGACCGTCGTTTCGATTTTCTCCGGATTATGGTGCGCGCCTTCGTCGATGGCCAGCGTCGCAACAAGTTCGCCGCTCGCGATTTTCGGCAGATATTCCGCTTTTTGCGCATCGGATCCGCCAAGGATAATGGCCATCGCCGCTGCCGAAGACGCCGCAAGGGGCGCCGCTGCAACGTTGCGGCCCAGCTCCTCGAGAACCAGCCCGAGACCCGAAAAACCGAAGTCGCTGCCGCCAAATTCTTCGGGAATGATGATTCCCGTCCAGCCCATCTCGGCCATCTGCGCATAGACGGCAGGATCATAGCCTTCGGCATGGCCGGCATCTCGCGCCTTACGGAAAGCGGCGACCGGATTTTCCTTGTCCGACCATTCGCGCGCCATATCGCGCAACATCACCTGTTCGTCTGTAAGACCTGCCATTGCTATCCTCTTTCGCTCGCCATCGGGGCGCCGTTGGTTTCCGTTAACGTCAAGCACAGTCGGACGGCTATGGCAAGAGGCCGCTAGGTCAGTTCCCCGATCATGCGCGCCAGGGCGACCACCGTCTGGTCGGCATGGAAACCGCCGACGATCTGGAGCCCGATCGGCAGGCCTTCCGCATCTTCACCGATCGGCGCGCTGGCGGCCGGCAAGCCCGGATAGGTGGCGATGCTGACCCAGCCGAACTGCTCGCCGAACGGACGTTCCTCGCCATTCACGACCAGCTTGCGCTCGCCCATCGGCACCGACGAATGCGGAAATGCGGTGGTGCCGGCATTGGGACAGAGGATCGCGTCGAATTCGGCGAACAGGGCGCGGAACTGGCGCTGCGCACGCGCCTGCTGGTCGAGCATGTCCATCCAGCCGGGGAAATCCGGCAGCGGATAGTCCGACGCCGGATCGCGGGCGGCCAGGACCGTCAGCAGCATATGGAGATATTGGCGGTGCAGAGCGGCAAGATCGGGCAGCAGATCGCTCTGTCGGGAAACCGCCGCGCCCGCGCGTTCGCATCGTTCCACCGTCTCGTCTATGGCCGCCACAATGGCATCGTCGACGATTGCCAGATCGCTGTCCGTCACGACCAGCAAGCGGCAGTCCTTCAAACTCTTCAGCCGGGTTCGCGGCAGCGCGATATCCGATGTCAGATCAAGCGCCAGGGCCAGATCAGAGGCGCTGCGCGCGAGCGGGCCTGTTACCGACAGAGGAATATCCGCGCCATCCGTTCCCGGGAAGAAATGGCCCTCGAGCGGCACGACGCCATAGCTGGGCTTGAGCCCGTAGACACCGCAAAAATTGGCCGGAATGCGGATCGAACCGCCGATATCCGATCCATATTCGAGCGGCACCATTCCCGCAGCCAGCGCCGCCGCCGAGCCGCCCGACGACCCGCCGACCACCCGCGACAGGTCGTGCGGATTGGCGGTTCGGCCATAGACCGAATTGTCCGACTGCCAATCGGCCAGCATCGGCGGCACATTGGTTTTGCCGAGCAGGATCGCCCCGGCGGCTTTGAGGCGCTGGACAACGAGCGAATCCTTCTGTGCGACGAAATCCCGCGCCGTTTCGAGGCCCCAGGTCGTCGGCAGGCCGGCAACGTCATGCGATTCCTTGATCGTCATCGGCACGCCGAGCAGCGGTTTCGCCTCACCGGCGGTGTTCGCTTCGTCCGCCATGCGCGCCGCTTCACGGGCCCGGTCGAAATCGCGAACGACAACGGCATTGATGTCGCCGTCCCGCTCCTCGATCCGGGCGATCGCCGCTTCGCATTCCGCTTCCGCGCTGGATTCGCCTCTGGCGATTGCCCGGGCGGTTTCGATGGCGGTGCGCTCGGTGGCTTCGATCACTTCTTTTCTCCACGAACCGTAAGGGCTGAGCCTGTCGAAGCCCGATTATCCGTCCGAGAAACGCCCTTCGACAGGCTCAGGGCTAACGGAACAGGAAACGGCTAGTTGAACCGCTCGCCTTTCGCCGCCTTGTCCTTCAGCAGCTGCGACAGGCGGAAATTCTCGCCCAGTCGTTCCTTGTGCTTTTCGAGACCGGCAACGACCGTATCCAGCCCGATCGTATCGGCCCAGAACATCGGCCCGCCCGTATAGAGCGGCCAGCCATAGCCGTTGATCCAGACGACATCGATATCGCTCGCCCGCTGCGCCATGCCTTCCTCCAGGATCAGCGCGCCTTCGTTGACCATCGGATAAAGCAGCCGCTCGCGAATCTCGTCCTTGGAGATATCGCGCTGTTCGACGCCCTGCTTCTCCGCAAACTCCGCGATCACCTTTTTGACATCGTCGGACGGCGTACGCTGCCGCGCCTCGTCATAGTCGTAAAAGCCGGCCCCGGTTTTCTGGCCGCGCCGGTCCATCGCGCACAGCGCATCCCGGACGCTTTCGATCCGGGTCGGATCGCGGTGCCAGCCGATATCGAGCCCGGCAAGATCGGACATCTGGAACGGCCCCATCGGAAAACCGAAATCCAGAAGAACCTCGTCGACTTCCCAGTAATTGGCGCCTTCCATGATCAGCGCATTGGCCTGTTGCTGACGCGGGCTGAGCATCCGGTTGCCGATAAAGCCGTCGCAGACCCCGGCGACGACCGCGATCTTGCCAATCTTCTTGGCCAGCTTCATTGCGGTGGCGAGGACATTGTCCGCCGTCTTGTCGCCGCGCACGACCTCGAGCAGCTTCATCACATTGGCGGGCGAGAAGAAGTGCAGGCCGAGAACGGCCTCGGGACGAGCGGTTGCCGCCGCGATCTCGTCGACGTTCAAATAGCTGGTGTTGGAGGCGAGGATCGCGCCCTGTTTCACCACCGCATCCAGCTTGGCGAAAACCTCTTTCTTCACGTCCATATTCTCGAACACGGCCTCGATCACCAGGTCGCAATCGGCGAGATCGTCATAGTCCAGCGTCGGCGTCAGCAAGCCCATCGCCTGCTCAACCTGCTCGCCGGTCATCCGTCCGCGCTTGGCCGTGCGCTCGTAATTGGCGCGCATCACGCCCGTGCCGCGGTCCAGCGCCTCCTGTTCCATCTCCAGGATCGTCACCGGGATACCGGCGGAGAGGAAATTCATCGAAATGCCCCCGCCCATCGTGCCGGCCCCGATCACGCCAACCTTGTTGATCGGCAAAAGCTCGATATCCCTGGCGATGCCTTCGATCTTGTTCGCGGCGCGCTCGGCAAAGAAATAGTGACGCATCGCGGCCGATTGCGTGCCGCCCATCAACCCCATGAACAGCTCGCGCTCTTTCTTGACGCCGTCTTCATAGGATAGCTCGCCAGCGGCTTTCACCGCTTCGATACCGGCGGCCGGCGCGTCGAAGCCGCGCAGCTTGCGCCCGTGCTTGGCGCGAAATTCGTCGAAGATCGCCGGGTTCTCGACGCCGTCGCGATTGGCCGTTCCCTCGCTCGAGCGCGGCACGGGCTTGCCGATCTGCGCGCGAGCAAAGTCTATGGCGTCCGCGGCCAGGCTGTCTTCGCCGACAATCGCATCGACCAGCCCGATGGCTTGGGCCTTGCCGGCTCCGATCGGATTGCCGACGACAACCATCGGCAGTGCGGCCTCCGCGCCGACGACCCGCGGCAGTCGCTGTGTGCCGGCAGCGCCCGGAATAAGCCCGAGCTTGACCTCCGGCAGGCCCAGCTTGGCCGAAGGTACGGCGACCCGGTAATGGCAGGCCAGCGCGACTTCGCAGCCGCCGCCCAGCGCCGTACCGTGAATTGCCGCCACGACCGGCTTGTCGCTCGCCTCGATCGTATCGAGCACATCGCCCAGCCCCGGCCCCTGTGGCGGCTTGCCGAATTCGGTAATGTCTGCACCGGCAAAGAAGGTCCGTCCGTCGCAGCGGATCACAACCGCTTTGACACTCTCGTCGCCAAGCGCTTCCTCGATACCATCGGCCAGCCCCTGCCGGACGGCCTGGCCCAGCGCATTGACGGGCGGATTGTTGGAAATGATGACGAGCACATCGTCATGACGTTCGGTGGTGATCACTGACATGGGGAATTCTCCGCTAGCGTTTTCTTTCGCTTGTCGCGCATCGACCGGGGGGCTGGCAAGGCTGACGTTACGTAAGGGGAAGCCACCCCTTGTGATTAGGCGCTTCGCCTCATAGCAAGAGCAAAAGCCAGAAGCCGGGGAATCGCAAATCCACCGGCCATTCCTTTTGGAGAGAATTCACGTGACCGAGATCAATCTGAATCCCGACCATCCCGACTGGCCTGTCGTCTCCCTTGCGGAAGCCAATGCGATGTTGACCTCCGAAGGGAGCCCGTTCGAGACGGAGGTGGTGGAGATCAACGGCAGACCGACGACCGTCTGGAAGAACATTCCGCCCACCTTCGCCGATTTCGCCAGGCTCGCTCGCGCCGCCTTTGGCGAGCGTGAGTTCATCATCTTCGAAGACGAGCGGGTGACCTATGACGCCTGGTTCCGGGCAACCACGAAGCTGGCGCACGAGCTGCGTGCAATGGGCGTCGAAAAAGGCGACCGCGTCGCACTTGCGGCGCGCAACCTGCCGGAATGGCCCGTGGCCTATTTCGCCACGCTCTCGCTCGGCGCCATAGCCGTTCCGCTGAACGGCTGGTGGACGGGCGGGGAGCTCGAATATGGGCTGACGGATTCGGCTGCGAAAATTCTCATAGCCGATGGTTCGCTCTATCAGCGCATCAAGCCGCATCTCGAGAACCTGCCGACGCTCGAGAAGGTCGTCGTCACGCGGCCCGCCGGAGATCTCGATCGGGATGTTGTCGCCCTCTCCGATCTGATCGGAACGAGCCACGACTGGGTCAGCCTTCCCGAAACGGATTTTCCCGAAGCCGATATCGGCCCGGAAACCGACGCGTCCATTCTCTATACGAGCGGCACGACCGGCCAGCCCAAGGGCGCGGTCGCAACGCATCGCAATTCGCTGACCAATCTGCTCTCCTCCGCCTATGCCACCACGCGCGGCGCGCTTCGGCGCGGCGAGCAGCTGCCGCCGCCCGGCACACTGCCCGATCCGATGACCATCCTGCTCGTCATTCCGCTCTTCCACGTGACGGGTTGCACCGCCATGATGGGCCCGGTGATGGCCGGCGGATCGAAGCTGGTGCTGATGCGCAAATGGGATACGGTCCGCGCGATGGAACTCATCGAGCGCGAGAGGGTCACGATGACCGGCGGCGTGCCGACAATCGCCTGGCAGATTCTCGAACATCCCGACCGGGAAAAGTACGATCTTTCGAGCCTCGACAGCATCACCTATGGCGGCGCGCCCGCCTCGCCCGATCTGGTCCGCAAGATCAAAAGCGATTTCAAATCCTCGCCGGCCATGGGCTGGGGGATGACCGAAACGTCGGGCACGGTGACCGGCCACAGCGCCGAGGATTATCTCAACCGCCCGGACAGCTGCGGCCCGCCCGTCCCGGTCGCGCAGCTCAAGATCATGTCGGAGGACGGCACACGCGAACTGCCGGCAGGAGAGATCGGCGAACTCTGGGCCTTCGGCGCGATGGTCGTCAAAGGCTATTGGAACAAGCCGGAGGCAAGCGCGGAAGCCTTTGTCGACGGCTGGATCCGCACCGGCGATCTCGCAAAACTGGATGAGGAAGGTTTCTGCTATATCTGCGACCGGGCCAAGGACATGATCATCCGCGGCGGTGAGAATAT
>JBPOET010000111.1:0-6173 GCA_051251675.1 Parasphingopyxis sp.
CATCAGGATCGCCTTGCGGATGCTTGCCGGATCTTCGGAACGCGGATTGTCGTCGGTGACGATGACATGATCGGAAAATTTCGTCGCGACGGCGCCCATGAGCGGGCGCTTCCCGCTGTCCCGGTCGCCGCCCGCACCGAATACGGTGATCAGCCGGCCCCTGGCGTGCCAACGCAGGGCGTCGATCGCCGCCTGGAGCGCATCGGGGGTATGGGCATAGTCGACATAGACGGGCGCACCGACTTTTGTGATTACCGCTCGCTCCAGCCGCCCGCGCACCGGCTGAACCCGTGCGAGATTGCTGAATATCGTTTCCAGATCGCCGCCCGTCGCCCAGACCAGGCCGGCCGCGACAAGCGCGTTGTTGGCCTGATACGCCCCGATCAGCGGCAGCTTGATCGTGAAAGTCCGCCCCTCTGCCTCGACCACCAACGTCTGGCCAAGCGGGGTTGGCGTCCGGTCAACGAGCTTGATCGCCGTGCCTTTCGCACCCACCGAAATCCCGCGCACGCCGCGTCCTTCGATGGCCGCAACCACTTCGGCGCTTGCCGGATCGTCCGCCCAGACGATCGCCGTTCCATCCTTGTCGACAACCTCGGTAAACAGCCGCAGCTTGGCGGACAGATAGGCTTCCATCGTCAGATGATAGTCGAGATGATCGCGGCTCAGATTGGTGAAAGCCGCGGCCCCCACGGGCAATCCCTCGGTGCGATACTGGGAGAGGCCGTGGCTCGAGGCCTCGAAGGCTAGATGCGTCACGCCTTCGCGCTTCAGCCCGGCAGCATTGGAGAGGAAGGTGACGATATCGGGTGTGGTCAGGCCCGTCTTCACCTGTTCGTCGGCCGTGGTCACGCCAAGCGTGCCGATCGATGCGGCATTCTGCCCGGCCATGCGCCATAACTGGCGCGTCAGCTCTACCGTCGATGTCTTGCCGTTGGTCCCCGTTACGGCAACGCTGATATCGGGGAAGGGCGCGAAGAATCTTGCCGCCAGCTGGGCAAAGGCGCGGCGCGGTTCTTCGTCGGCGATATGGGGAACGCCTTCGACCATCGCCTCGGGGCGCGACACGATGGCGATGGCTCCCGCGGCAATCGCATCCGGTATAAAATCCTCGCCGTTGAACTTCTCGCCGCGAAAGGCGCCGAAGATCGTGCCCGGCGCAACCTTGCGATGATCGATGGCGAAACCCGTCACCACCGGGCTGTCGCCGGTTCCCGATTCCATGAGCGCCGATAGTTTCATGACCGCTCCGATGGCGGACGCCAGAGCATCGCCCGCAAATTGGCGGTGTCGATATCGCGGGTCTCGCTCGGGATGACGCCGAGCAACGGCCCGATCCGCGACACCACGCGACTGACGACGGGCGCCGCCGTCCAGCCCGCCGTGGACGCACCGCCTGTTCCGGCATCGCCGCGCGGCTCATTGAGCATGATCACAATCACATATTGCGGGTCGTCCATCGGAAAAGCGGCAGCAAAAGTGGAAATCAGGGCATTGCGGCGATAGCCCCCCTCGCTGGCTTTTTCAGCCGTTCCGGTTTTTCCACCGACCCGGTAACCGTCTGCATCGGCGTTCCGGCCGGTTCCCTCCTGCACGATCAAGCGCAACAGCCCCCGCATCTGATCGCTCGTCGCTTCACTGAACACGCGCTCACCCTCGGGCACCGCATCGGACGGCAGGCGCATCAGGGTAAGCGGTCTGTACACCCCGCCATTGACCAGCGTTGCATAGCTGTTGGCCAGATGGAGCGGCGTCACGGCAATGCCATGCCCGTATCCCGCCGTCATGATCGTCGTCCGCGCCCAGTATTCGGGCCAGATCGGCCGACCGCGCACCGGCAGTTCGAACTCTACCGGATCGTCGAAATGAAGATCGCGGAACACCGCCTGCATCCGTTCCGCCCCCAGCTCGTCCGCGATCCGCGCCGTGACGATGTTCGAGCTGTGCACCAGGGTTTCCGGCACGTTGAGATAGCGGCGCTGGGGATGATCGTCGCTGATCGTGAAGCGACCGATTTCCAGCGGTTCTTCCGCATTGTAGCGGCGCGAGATATCGGTGACGACACCCTCTTCAATGGCCGCCGCCATGGTGATCGGCTTGAAGGTTGAACCGAGTTCATAAAAGCCCATCGTCGCCTGGTTGAAACGCGCGCGGTCGCTCGACTGGTTTGCCGCATTGGGATTGAAATTCGGGAGCGAGGTCAGGGCCAGCAACTCGCCCGTATGCACATCCAGCACAATGCCCGCCGCGCCGATCGCATTGAAGCGGCGCATGGCCGTTGCCAGCTCGCTCTGCACGGCGGCCTGCACCCGGCTGTCGATGGAAAGCGCCACGGGCTCGCCGCGTTGCTCAGGATCCATCAGCCGCTCTTCGAGCACCGCCTCCATACCGGTAACGCCCTCGCCGTCTAGATTGACCCAGCCGAGCACATGGGCGGCCAGATTGGTTTGCGGGTAGAGGCGTTCGGGTTCGCGCAGATATTCCATCGCCGGTTCGCCCAGCGCATTCACCTCGGCCACAAGCTCGGGCAAAGCGCGGCGGCGCAGATAGACAAAGGGCCGATCCGAATTCAGGATGTCCAGATAGTCCTCGACAGACCGTTCGGGCATCAGCGCCTGGAGACGGGGCGCAAGCTCTTCGGGCGCGCTTATCGTCCGGTCGGGATGGATCGCGATGGACCAGGCATCGATGGTGCGCGCCAGGGTAACGCCGTTACGATCGACGATATCGGCCCGGGGAGGAAGGTTGCTGTCGCCGCTCGCCGCATAGGCTTCACCGCCACTCGATACCGTCAGCCAGCCGATCCTGACCGTCACGGCGACCACGCCGAACAGCAAGAGCAGCATCACGATCATCAGTCGCTGCTGGACAATCGGCTGCATTTCCCGTCGCAGGCTCACCTTGCGCACTTCGGCAGGTTTGGCAACGAGCCGGCTCATCGATCCGCGCCGTCCTCCTCGCGTTGCTCGGCAGCCGCCCGGCCGGCGATGTCGCCGCGCAGCTGGGCATCGAGAAAGGCGATACGTTCGCCTCGCGCGCTGGCTGCAATACCGTCCGGAACAAGATAGGAAGCCTGCTGGATCTGCGGAATATCGCCTGCGTCGGGCGCTTCGAACACATCCTCGTCGATCTGCCGGTCGTCAGGCGTATCGGCCAGATCATCGGGCGCCGACGCCTGCCGGACAGGCGAGGAAGACTGCGGCCCTTCGATCAAGCTTGCCAGAGCGAATTCGCTCTCGAGGAACTGGCCAGCGCCGGGCGCCGTCAATATGAAATCCCGGCGGTTCCAAACCTCGATCTGGCTCATCCTGCTGCGCGTCTGGAACTCCGTATTGAGCGAGAGGATATCGTCGCGCGCAATCTGGATATCGCGTTCGATATCTTCCAGCGCATTGCGCTCCGCAGATACGCGGTGCGAAATCAGATAGCAGCTGAGCGCGGCCGAGGCGACGGCCGCAGCCCATGCGACCGAGCTGAATTTGCGTGTGATAGTCATGCGGGGACCCTCCTCTGCAACGGCCAGGGCGGCGCTGCACTGCGCCGTGCGCTGCGCAAGGTTGCCGATCGCGAGCGCGGGTTGCGGTCGAGTTCGGCCTGGCCGGCTCTAGTCGGTTTGGCAGGCTTGTCGAAACTGGGAGCGGGGCCGTCCTGCGCGGCCTCGGGCAAGTGGCGAGACCCGCCGGGCATCTGCCCGCTGCGTTCCCGCAGAAACTGTTTGACGATCCGGTCCTCAAGGCTGTGAAAGGTCACGACAGCCAACCGCCCGCCCGGCGCCAGCACGGCTTCGGCGGCGGCAAGCCCGTCGCGCAGCTCGTCAAGCTCCCGGTTCAGATGGATGCGGATCGCCTGAAAGGTGCGTGTCGCGGGATCTTTGGGCGCACCGGGGCGATGGCCTACCGCCTTGCGGACGACCGCCGCCAACTGCCCGGTCGTTTCGATCGGGCGCGCGGCGACGATGGCGCGGGCGATGCGGCGCGAACGATGTTCTTCGGCATAAGCATATAGCGTATCGGCGATCATGCCCTCATCCGCCGTGTTGATGAAATCTGCGGCGCTTTCGCCCACCTGCTCCATCCGCATGTCGAGCGGCCCGTCCGCCTGGAAGGAGAAGCCGCGCTCCGCCCGGTCGAGCTGCATCGACGACACCCCGATATCCATGGCCACGCCATGGACCTGATCGACGCCCTGTTCCGCAAGCGCCTCGCGCATCTCGGAAAAACGGCGCGCAATGAGATGCAGCTGGCCTTCATTCTCTTCGGCAAGCGCCGCACCTTCGGCGATCGCATCCGGATCCCGGTCAAAGGCATAGACGACCGCGCCATTGGCCAGCATCGCGCGCGAATAACCGCCGGCGCCGAAAGTCGCATCCACATGTATTTCGTCCGGCGCGATATCGAGCGCGGTAATCACCTCGTCGATCAGAACCGGTTCATGGCGGGGATCGGTCGCGACGGTCATAACGCCACCCCCTTATCCCGGCACAGGCTTTCGAGAATGCGGATCATGCGGCGATCCCCGGTCGCCGTGAAGTGCGCGTGGCCACGGGCCGGAGACCAGATATCGAAATAGGGGCCGTTGCCGACGAAGAAGGCGTATTCCTCAATCCCGGCCGCTTCGCGCAGCAGACTGGAAAGCACCATCCGGCCGGCCTTGTCGAACACGATCCTCTGGAGCGGGGCGAACGTCTCTGCACCGCCCCCGTCGCGGCGGATCAGGCTCTTGCGTCCTGCCTCGCCGGTTTCGCGCGCCCGCTGCGCCCGCAATTCGGCAGCAAGTGCAAAATACTCTGTCTCGTCGAAGCCCGTAAGGCAGGGCAGCTCTTCGTCTTCGGAGATATAGAGTAGCTTGTCGTCGACCGGCATATTGGCGGCCTTGGCCTGTGCAGCCCGGCGATCGACAGTCGCGCGCAGATCGGCGGGAAGCGAAACGCGCCCCTTCCCATCCACTGCGTTCAACGCCTGTCCACCAAAGGGAATTGAAAATTCCACGCCGATCCTCTCCTGCGGCGCAAAGCTCTCCCCATCGCTGAATCACGAAAATTCAGCGCCGAAATTGAATGTTGGGAACGCCCTGCCCCTTTACAGGACGATTTGCGTATCAAGGTTAACGCTGGGTATCAATACCATTTCATGGGTATTTTATGGGTTTTTATACCACTTCCTGACTCTCCTGACCATCGAAACCGCGCAAATGCAGCGATGTTCTACTTTTGTCTTGGAGACAGAGCAGGCAGCAGAAAGCCCACTCAATCAGCAGGCTATGCGCGGAATTGACAGGATTTGCGGACAGGCGGTGGCGGGAGCGGGTCATCTCCGACTCAAAGCGGCCGGATTCGCGCGACTCAGTTTTCTGGAGAATCGGCAGCCGGGGGCGCGGGGACAGGGTCCACCGCCTGGTCTTCGGCCGGGCCGGGCCCAGGAGCCACACCCAGTTCGGCAAGCGGCTCCTGGGGCTGCTCTTCGGTAGTAACTGCGGCATTGTCGTCCTGCGCCGCCTGTTCCGCCATGCCTTCGGGGGTCAATTCCGGCTCATTGCTCGCCGTGCCGGAAAAGGTCGCGGCAAGCAGCACGATCAGAACGATAGTGGCAAGGCCAGTGGCACCGATCCGTATCCGATTGATCCGTTCCTGGCGCGGATCGGGGCTATCGTGTGCGGAATTGTCTGCCACCTAGTCCCCCTCTTCCAGCCATGGCGGAACGGCCAGCCCCTTCTCGGCCAGCCAATCGGCATTGTACAGGGTCGAAAGATACCGCAGCCCGCTGTCGCACAGGATGGTGACAATCGTCTTGCCGGGGCCCATCTGCTTGGCCAGCGCCACAGCACCGGCGATATTGATTCCGGACGACAGGCCCAGGCAGAGCCCCTCTTCGGAGAGCATCCGGTGAACCCAGGCCAGCCCTTCCGCATCCGAAATGCGGAATTGCGTGTCTATCGGCGCGCCTTCGAGATTGGCGGTGACCCTGCCCTGGCCGATCCCTTCCGCCACCGAAGATCCTTCGGACTTCAGCTCGCCATGCGCATAATATTCGTACAGCGCCGCGCCGTGCGGATAGGACAAAGCGATCCGCACAAATTCCCAAAATTACTTCAGCCCCATCGCCACGCCGGCCCGCCGCCCACCAGTACCCACCGCACAGGTGAAGCCCTCCACCAAGCCAAAGGTTTGTTCCCAG
>JBPOET010000112.1:0-6143 GCA_051251675.1 Parasphingopyxis sp.
CCCGGAAGGCGATACCGGCGGCGGGGCCGCGGGACGCCGGCTCTATGGCTTTGACGACCGCATCGTCCGGTCCGGCTATGGCTTCCGGCAGACCGGCATCCTGCCGGGCAATATCGGCTATATCGATATGGTTTTCTTCGCCCATTTCGATTTCGACAACCCCGATGACCCGGCCTGGGCCAGCGCCAACGCCGCGCTCGCGCTCGTTTCGGCGACAGACGCCGTCATCATCGACCTGCGCGACAATGGTGGAGGATCTCCGGCGATGGTCGGCTATCTGACAAGCGCTTTCACACCGCCCGGCGCGCCGATCTACAACATCTTCCACTCTCGATCGGGCACCGAGAGCGAAGCGCCGGGCGTTTTTCATCCGGATCCGCGCCTCGAGGTGCCGCTCTATATCCTGACTAGCGCACGCACGGCGTCTGCCGCCGAAGCCCTCGCCTACACGTTGCAGGCGGCGGGACGAGCCACGGTAATCGGCGAAGCCTCTGCCGGCGGCGCCAATCCGGGCATGACGTTCGAGGCCGGCAACGGATTCGAAGTGTTCGTCTCCACCGGATCGCCGGTCAATGCGATCACCGGGACGAACTGGGAAGGCAGCGGTGTGGTTCCCGATATTGCCGTGCCGTCGGAGGAAGCGCTGCAACGCGGCCAGCTGGCGGCTCTCGACGCGATATCGGAAAATGGCGACGCAGCCTTCCGGCTCGACCGGGAATGGGCACGTTCGGCGCTCGAACCCGCGGCCGATATCGATCAGGATCTGTCCGCCTTTGTCGGCGATTATGGTCGGACCGCAATCACCCTGGGCGAAAACAGCCTCCTGCTCCGGCAGGGCCGGAGGCCGGTGCGCGCACTGGTGCCGGTCGCACCCGGTCTTTTCCGCCGCGCAGACGATCCTTTACAACGCTATCGTTTCGTCAGCGATGAAACCGGCACGGTCATCGCGCTCGAAACCCTTCGCTCGGACGGCGCCGTTACGCGGTTGCGGCGGGACTAAAGCCGGCCCCTCCGGGCAGTTCCTGCCGCAGCGGCGCTCCAAACCGCCATTGGCTGAAGAGGTGTATTAGCCGGGCTTTACACCGGACCGCTTCTTTGTGTATTGCATACATAACACAGCTGCGGAAACAGTCATGATCAAAACCATTCTCCTGGGCGCATCGATTATCCTGGTGATGATCATCGCGCTGGGATCGGTGGCCTTTTTCACGCCCGCCGCCCCGCAGCTGCGCGAACCGATCACGACGATCCCGGAACCGATCGACGAGCGCAGCGGTCTTTACGCGGGCGCAGACGACAGCCGCTGGCTGGTCGCGCCCGCGCTGGACAACGGCTTCTACCGATTCAACCTCGATAGCCGGGAGCCGGCGGCGCGCACCGCTTCCGCCGCCATTGCCACCGGGTCGCTCGTTCGGTCGCCGGAACAAGCTTACACGTTGAGAAATATTGCGCTGGAGACGCCGGAGGCGCTCGAAGCCTGGATATTCGAACCGGCGGAACGGTCGGGCGTCGGCATCGTGATCCTGCACGGATCCGGCGATTCCGACCGCTCGAACAGCTGGTATGTGATGCTCGCGGATAGCCTCGCCCGCGCAGGCCATGTCGTGATTCTGCCCGACAAACGCGGATCCGGGCGATCCGACGGAGACTGGCGCGAAACCCCGCTGACGACATTGGCCGGGGACGGAGCCGCATGGCTGACCCTGCTCCGAAGCGACCAGCCGGAGCTCAACGCATATGGTTTTGTCGGTGTGAGCCAGGGCGGCACGATCACGCCCGAAGCGGCCCGCCTCGCCGACGCGGATTTCGGCGTCGCGCTGAGCACGTCGATGACAGACCTTGGCGAGCAATTGCGCCAGGAAGTCGGCAATGATGTGCGCGCCGGCGGGGCGCCCGGCTTTCTGCACGGCGTGCTGACATCCGCTTTCGTTACGCGGGCGAAACAGCGCCAGCCCAATTTCTGGCTGGCCAACGCCGATTACAATCCGCTTGAACATTGGCGGGAATGGCGCGGACCGTTTCTCATCGCTTTTGGCGCAGCCGATGAAGACGACAATGTTCCAGTATCCGAAAGCGTCGCCAGACTGGACGCCGTGCCCGCTGGCGCACGGCCGGAATGGCGGGTCTATCCCGGTGTGGGCCATGCGCTGATGCAGGAAGATGGGGTGTTTCTGCCCGCATTCGAAGCGGACCTGCTCTCCTGGCTCGCGCATTTCGGTGACAGCCCCGGCCCCGGCGACTAAAGAAAAACCCCGGCGCCGTTTCCGGTCCGGGGTTCTTCGATCAGATTGGTACGCGCGATGCACCTACCAGATGCGCACGCGATCTTCCGGCGGAATATACATCGCGCTGTCAGGGCCGACATTGAAGGCTTCGTACCAGGCATCGATATTCCGGACCGGGCCGTTGGCGCGATACTGCTGCGGGCTGTGCGGATCGGTGAGGATCCGCTCGCGCAGGGCATTCTCGCGAATAAGCCCGCGCCAGACCTGCGCCCATGAAAGGAAGAAACGCTGATCGCCCGTCAACCCGTCGATCAGCGGCGGTTCGCCATGGTCGGCGACGTAGCGGCGATAGGCGGAGTAGGCCATTTCAAGGCCGCCCAGATCGCCGATATTCTCACCCATGGTCAGCTCGCCATTCACATGGAGATCCGGGATCGGTTCGAAGGCGTTATATTGCGCGCCGAGACGGGCAGTGCGTGCCTCGAACTCGGCAGCGGTTTCTTCCGTCCACCAGTCACGGATACGGCCTGAACCGTCGAACTGGCGCCCCTGATCGTCGAAACCATGGCCGATTTCATGGCCGATCACACCGCCAATCGCCCCGTAGTTGACCGCAGGATCGGCATTGGGATCGAAGAAAGGCGGCTGCAGGATCGCCGCCGGAAAGGTGATCTGATTGAGCAGAGGATTGTAATAGGCGTTCACCGTTTGCGGGTTCATCGCCCAGAGCGTCCGGTCGACCGGATGCGGCAGCCGGGCCAGATCCAGGTCGAACGCAAATTGCCGGGCGCGCATGACATTGCCGAGCAGGTCTCCGCGATCCACTTCGAGCTCCGAATAGTCGATCCAGTTTTCGGGATAGCCGATACGCGGTTCGAAAGCGGCGAGTTTGGCGATGGCTTCCGTGCGCGTGGCTTCGTCCATCCAGTCGCTATTCTCGATCCGCTCCTGCAGGGCGGCGCGCAGATTGGCGATCAGCTCGGTCATCTGGCGCTGTGATTCCGCCGGATAGTGACGGTCGACATAGACCTGGCCGATTGCTTCGCCGATATTGTCGTTGACCAGCGCCACGCCGCGTTTCCAGCGTTCGCGCTGCTCGGGCACGTCGTTCAGCGTACGGCTGAAGAAGTTGAACCGGGCCTCGTCGAACGCCGCCGGAAGATAGGATGCATTGTCGCTGATGAAGTGGAAGGTCAGATATTCCTTCCATGTGTCGAGCGGAACGCTGTCGAGCAGCGCGCCGGCAGCGGCAATTGCTGTGGTTTCCCCGGCAACCACGGTGTCGACGCTGCCCAGGCCGATACCTTCGAGCCAGTTGGTCCAGTCGAACTGGGGTGCAAGTTCGGCAAGCCCGGCGCGATCCATCGGATTATAGATTTGCTGGATATCGCGCTGGCGGGCCGGTTCCCACTGGCTTTCGGCCATCTGCGTTTCGAGCGCGATGATCCGGTCTGCGCGGGCCGCACCGTCGCTGATTCCCGCCAGTTCGTGCAGCTGGATGATGTAATCGCGATAGGCGGCCCGGAACGCGGCGAATTCCTCGCTGTCCTCGAGATAATAGTCGCGGTTCGGCATACCGAGGCCGTCCTGCCCGGCAAAGGCGATATAGCGGCTGGGATCGGCCGGATCGGGCAAGGTGCCGATACCGACCGGCGAGGCATAGCCCACCGTGCCGAACAGTGCGAGCAGGCCGGCACGATCCTCGACCGCATCAATCTGTGCTAGATAGGGCTGCAGCGGCGCAACGCCGCGAGCTTCGATGGCATCGGTATCCATCCATGCGCCATAGAAATCGCCGACCATCTGCCCCATCGGGCCAGCCGCTGCCGGATCGGCGGCAAGATCGTTCAGGATCGCATGGACCTGGTTCTCGGCGCGTTCCCGCAGCATATCGAACGAACCGTAGCGCGCCCGGTCGCCCGGGATCTCCGTATTCGCGATCCATGTGCCATTGGCATAAGTGTTGAAATCGTCGCCCGGGCTCACGGACAGGTCGCGCGCATCGAGGTCGACACCCCAGCTGCCGATTTCAGCACTGGGCGCAGATGCCGTGGCGGCCGCCGCCTCTTCATGATGATCGGCAAGGGCCGGGGAGGTTGCGGCGATCGCGAGCAGCGACGCAGCCGCAAGAACGATAGAGCGTGAGGACATGGTAAACTCCTGGAAGTTCGAAAGGGTTCGCAACCGGAAAGGGGATGCGACACAGGTGTCTTATGTAGCTATTACAGAGAATTTCCGCAAGTCGATTTGCCTCGTTCGGTACAGGAGAGGTCTTGGCGGCGCGCGGCGAACCGGATAGGCAGCGACCCATGATCCTCGTCATCGACAATTACGACAGTTTCACCTGGAACCTCGTCCATTATCTGCGTGAACTGGGCGCGGACGTGGAGGTTGTCCGCAATGACGCGATGACGGCCGGCGACGCGCTTGCATCTGGCGCTTCGGCCTTCCTGATTTCACCCGGACCGTGCACCCCCGATCAGGCGGGAATCAGCCTCGATCTGGTCGCCGCCTGTGCGGAGAAGGAAAAGCCACTGCTTGGTGTCTGTCTCGGCCATCAGGCCATCGGCCAGCATTTCGGCGGACAGGTGATCCGGGGCGGACTGATGCACGGAAAAACTTCACCGGTGGAGCATGACGGCAGCGGCGTGTTCGCTGACCTCCCCTCCCCGTTCACGGCAACCAGATACCATTCGCTGATCGTCCCGGAAGAAGGCCTGCCCCAAAACCTCGTCATCAACGCACGCGGCCCGGATGGAACGGTGATGGGTTTCCGCCATGAAAACCTTCCGATCCACGGCGTCCAGTTCCACCCCGAAAGCATCGCCACCGAACATGGCCATGCCCTGCTTGCGAACTTTATGCGGCTGGCGGGTTTGAAGGTGCAGGAACTGGCCTGAGCGGCGGTCCAAGCAATTCTTTCTGGCCTTTCCCCTCGCCTCATGCTTTGAGCCCTCGCCATGACCAGCCTGCCCGATCCCTCGACGCCGCTCGACGAAGCGACCGCTTACCAGGCCTTTGCCGATATGCTCGACGGAAAGCCGAGTGAGGAGGCTATCGAGCATTTCCTCACCGCGCTCACCGAGCGCGAGGAAACGGCGATCGAGATCGCCGCGGCCGCCTCCGCAATGCGGGAACGGCTGATCGCTATCGACGCGCCAGCCGGGGCCATCGATGTCTGTGGTACCGGCGGCGACGGGCAGCATACGCTGAATGTGTCGACCGCCGTTTCGATCGTCGTCGCCTCGCTAGGGATCCCCGTCGCCAAACATGGCAATCGCGCGGCCTCCAGCAAGGCCGGGGCGTCCGATACGCTGGAAGCGCTGGGCATCGATCTCGATCATGCCGGCGAAATAGCCGAACGCAGCCTTGCCGATCTTGGCATCTGTTTTCTCCACGCCGCCAACCACCATCCGGCGATGAAGCGGATCACGCCGATCCGCAAACGCATCGGCAAGAGGACGATATTCAACCTGATGGGACCGATCTCCAACCCGGCCCGCGTCACGCGCCAGCTGATAGGCATTGCCCGGCCGGACTATGTTCCGGTCTATGCCGAAGCCCTGCGGCAGCTGGGCGCCGAGGGCGCGATGGTGGTATCGGGCGAAGAGGGGCTGGACGAGCTCTCCATCTCCGGCCCGAGCCGGATCGCTAGCTTCGGCAGCGTCGATGTCGGGGCGAGCGTTTCGCCTGACGATGCCGGTCTCGGCAGTTTCCCGATAGAGGCCATTCGCGGCGGCGATCCGGCGTTCAACGCGGCCGCGCTGACCCGCCTCTTCGATGGCGAGGAAGGCGGATATCGCAACGCCGTGCTGCTCAATGCGGCCGGCGCGCTGATCGTGGCAGGCCGCGCCGGCGGCTGGGAACATGGGGTCGTGCAGGCCGCCAATGCCATCGACGACGGCGCCGCCAAGGACC
>JBPOET010000113.1:0-6109 GCA_051251675.1 Parasphingopyxis sp.
AACCGGAACCGATCGCCCCGGCGACATCGCCGCCGAAAACGCCTATGAAATAGACGATCCAGCCGGCCAGCACGCTGTAATAGGTGAGGATCAGAAACGCCCCTACCATGCCGATGCCCGCCGCCAGCGACCACCAGGGCGATGCGCCCGATTCCCGGGCCAGTTTCTTCACGCTTTCGATCGCGGAGGATTCTCCGTGCCGCCCGATCAGCGTTTCCGAAAGCAGGACCGGCAAACCGATAAGGACCACGCAGAATATGTAGAATATGACAAACGCACCACCGCCATTCGCCCCTGCCTCCGCCGGAAAGCGGACCAGGTTTCCAAGACCGACCGCCGACCCCACGGCGGCCATGACGAATGCGAAGCGCGAGGACCAGCCGTCACTTGCCTGATGCGCCGCTGCCACCATAATCTCTCTCCCCCTTGTTCTTTTTGTTGCGCGGACCCTAACGACTAGCCGCGCGCAAGCATAGGCCCGAGCGGTTTTCCGCCGAACAGGTGGACATGGAGGTGCGGGACCTCCTGATGGCCGTGCCCGCCGATATTGGCGAGCAGCCGATAGCCCGGCTCCACCAGATCCAGATCGCGCGCAATCTCCCCGACCTTGCGGACGAAATGGGCTATCTCCACATCGGGCGCGCGAGCGGAAAAATCGTCCCAGCTCACATATTCGCCTTTGGGGATGACGAGCACATGCACCGGCGCCTGCGGATTGATATCCTTGAAGGCGAGGACATGGTCATCCTCATAAACCGTGTCGTTCGGGATTTCGCCGCGCAGGATCTTCGCGAAGATATTGTCGGGGTCGTAAGGCTGGGTTGCGTCGATCGGCATGAAGGCTCCTTTGTCCTTGGCTTGCGCCATCCTATGATTGCGATCACAGCATATCCAGAGCGGTCGTGATAGCGCCGTTATCCGACATCAGGGGAAAGAGACGATAATGACCATTTTACGAACCGCTGCACTTCTGGCAACGCTAAGCCTGCCCATAGCCGCACAGGCGCAACCGACCGGCTTTGAGGATTGCGAAGACGCCTGGCCAGCCCAGCTCCAGAATTTGGTGATAGGCGAGAATGGCGAGGGAATCCGCACCTTCTACGACAGCGCCGTCACCCTGTTGCAGATCGATACGATCGAACCGGCTGCGGCGTCGGGCGGGATCGTCGTGATGATGTGGACCGGGTCGGAACTCAGCGACCTGGACCGTCTGTGCTGGGTTACCTCCGGCCATGGCGGGGTCGATGTCGATGCTACGACATCCAGCTACGATCCGGCCGAAGGGCTGACCCTCTCCGTTCCCACTCGCAGATACAGCCAGGAGGATGGCAGCCTGATCGAAGGCGCGATCCGGTTTCGCCTCAATGCCGATACAGGCACATTGACGCCGCTCTACTGAGCCGGGAGCAGGCTTTAGCCGGCCGGTTTCTTTTTCTGCAGGCCGGAGCGTTTGCAGGTCGCGACAAGATCGCCATGCTGGTTATAGGCCCGGTGCTCGAACGTCACGATCCCCTGGTCGGGGCGGGACTTGGACTCGCGCAGGCCGACAACTTCTGTCTCCACGCGCACCGTATCGCCGTGGAAAAGCGGCTTGGGAAAGCGCACCTCGTCCCAGCCGAGATTGGCCACCGCCGTGCCGAGCGTCGTATCGCCAACCGACACACCGACCATGAGGCTGAGCGTATAACAGCTGTTGACGATCCGCGTGCCGAACTCCGTTTCGGCCTTGCAATATTCCTCATCGAGATGGAGCTGGGCCGGATTGTGCGTCATCGTCGTGAACAACACATTGTCGGTTTCGGTGATCGTCCGGCGGATCGGATGATCGAACGTCTGCCCGATTTCGAGTTCGTCGAACCATTTGCCTGCCATTGTCGCTGCTCCGTTGGATGTTGCCTGCACCGCCCTTAGCAAGAAGAAAGGCCGGCGAAAATCGATCCCGGCCGCATGCTGCGGAGCAAATCACGGATTGCGGCGCAAACCGACGGGGATTTCCGCTCCCTTGCGCCAGGATGCGTCCGGTTTATAGCGGCTCCATGCCGACACCGACACCAGATCACCGTTCGGGCTCCGACAGCCGCACCCTGCGCAACGCGCTGGGCTGTTTCGGCACCGGGGTCACCGTGGTCACGACCCTGGACCGCGACGATGCGCCCGTGGGGCTCACCGCCAACAGCTTCACCTCGGTTTCGCTCGATCCCGAATTGCTGCTCGTCTGCCTGAACAAGAAATCGGCGACGCTGCCCTGGTTCGAACGCGCCGAGGCCTTCGCGGTCAACGTCCTGCATATCGGCCAGCAGGATGTCGCCCAGCGCTTCGCAACGCCGGATATCGACCGGTTTCGCGATACGGACTGGGAGGCATGGTCGACAGGCGTGCCGATGCTCTGCGACTCTCTCGCCAATTTCGAATGCGCCAAATTCGCCGAATATGACGGCGGCGACCACCTGATCCTGCTCGGCCGCGTGATCCGCGTCCGTTTCGACTCCGATCGCGATCCCCTGCTCTATTTTCGCGGCGGCTATCGCGCGCTGCACTTCGACTAGGGACAGGCCGCGAAAAGTCAGTCGGCAAAGACGAAGAAATTGCGGCCATCCCCTTCGCGCACGGTAACTTTCCGCCCGAACGGTTCGCCCTGCTGCAGCACGGCGAGCGTCGCCGCATCGTCCGGCGCGGTATTGGCCACAACCCGCGCGCCATCGTCCGTACGTGCGACGATAGCAGCAACATTGCCCTTCCTGCCGGGCACGATCGTATAGGTTTCGACAAGCGCTTCGCCCGAATAGCTGTCGGCAACCGGGCATTTTTCCGGCTGTTCGTCCAGGATCCGGTACCTTTGCGTTTCCGTCCAGTCGGCAGGGCGGCCGGAATAGATGCCGGTGGCATATTTGCTCATGAAACCGCCATTGGCGCCGATCAGGGCATGGCCGCCCGGATCAGCGCGCAGCCGCTGCACGGCTTCGGCGATGGCATGGGCAGAATAATTGTTCCCCGCGCCCCCGAAAAAGGGCAGGCCGCCGGTCAGCGTCAGGCCGCGGGGATCGTCCGGAGCCACCCCGAACGCATCGAGAATGTTGAACACCGGAATCGCGAAACAGCTGTAGAGATCGAGACAGGTGATATCGTCCATGCCGATCCCGGCAATGGCGAGCGCTTCCCCGACCGATCCGATCGAGGCCGGGCTGGTCGCCATGTCCGGCCGTTCGAGCACGGAGAGTTCCTTGGCGTCCGTCACGGCGTGGATATGCACCCATTTCTCCTCCGGCACGCCAAGCGCCCGCGCCTTGCCGGCCGAGGCGATCACTATCGCCGCCGCCTGATTCACCTGGTCGCGCGCGACCGTCATCCGCGTATAGGGTTCGGCGACGATGCGGTTGCGCTCGGTAACCGTGGCGAGTTCTTCGGCGGAGCGGGCGACCGGCGCGGCCGCATAGGGATTGGCCGCAGCCACTTCGCTGAACGGCGCGAACAGGGCCCCGATCTCCCCGCGATAGGCCTCGAGCCCTGTGCCCCGCTGCGCCCGCCGCGCATTTTCGAACAGCGCATAGAGCGGGATAGGCGCACCAAGGCCGTGCGCGATCAGGGTCTTGTCGAGCAGACCGCGCATTCCGAAGCCGCGATCCTCGAAGCTGCCCTCCACCTCTTCGCTCCAGTCGGGTTTTTCGCCTTTCGCCATCAGGGTCAGCACGGTCGAGATGGCCTCCGATCCGACGATCGCAGCCACCTCGGACCGGCCCTCGGCAATATCCGCCGCAAATTCGCCGACCAGCTTCTGATTGCCCTGCCCGCCGACGATTTCGAGGATCGCCCGATCCGGACTTGCGCCCACCCGCGCGCCATAGGAGCGGGGGGGATTGTTCGACCTGCCGAAGGGCACGGGCGCGCCAGGCGTGGAGATTTCGAACTGGCGGATGGCGGCAATGGTATCGATCGCCCCGGCGAGATCGCCCGTAGCACCGCTGTCGGCCATGGCCGCAGCCAGCGCCTTCCCGCCAAGATCCATCGGCGACAGCGCCCGGTATCCGGCGTCGTCAGGGCGTTCCGTGAACTGGCCGACACCGATGATGACGGGGGTGGCGTCTGGAATGGCTGTCATTATTTGAACTCCGGTTTTCTTTTCTCGAGAAATGCGCGCCCTCCCTCGGCGAAATCCGCGCCGGAGAATGCGTCGAAAAACTGGGCTGTGGTTTCGGCATCGTCATCCTGCTGCCCGTCGAGGATACGGCGTATGATCGCCTTGCCCGCAATCTGGCTGTGCGAGGAAACCGAAGCCATGGTTTCGGCCAGTTCGGCCGCCTCGGCATAGGGATCGTCGGCCAGGATCGTGACCAGTCCGACATCGCGCGCTTCCTCGGCGGAGAGAAGCTGGCCGGTGAAAAGGATGCGCTTCGCCTGGGACGGCCCGACAAGATCGACGAGCAGCTTGGTGTCGTGCAGCGGATAGATGATGCCCAGCCTGGCCGGGGTGATGCCGAAGCGCGCGCGCGGCCCGGCCACCCGCATATCGCAGGCGATGGCGATGCCGCAGCCGCCGCCGATACAGTCATGATCCACGATCGCGACGGTCGGCTTCGGCGCGCGGGCCAGCTCGACCTGGACCCGGCGGATCGCCGCCTGGTTTCTTGCCCGCCATTCCGGATCGTCGACCCCGGCGACGAATTCGCCGATATCGGCTCCGGCGCTGAACGCGCTCTCCCTGCGACTGGCGTGGATAGTGAGCGCCCGGATCGCGGCGTCGCCCATCGCATCGGCGAGCAGTTCGGGAAACAGCTCCCACATCTCCTGGGAAAAGGCATTGCGCTTGTCGGGCCTGTCGATAACCAGATGCGCGATCCTGCCGGACTTTTCGAGGCGCAGCGTCATCCGTCCTGATCCAGCTCCGGCGCGGGCCGCACAGGCAGGCCCGGCTCCTTCAGAAAGCGGATAGCCGGGCCGATCTGGTGTGTGCCGTCCCTTTCGACCAGCATCCCGCGCTCGGCCACAAGATCGCTGTCCAGCGCTTCGCGGAAATCGAGAACCGGCGCGAATGCGACATCCCTGTCGGCAAACCATGCGGCCCATTCATCGCGCGTTTTCGTGGCGAAGGTTTCGGCGAGAAAGGCGCGAAGCGGGGCCTGTGGTTCGCCTGCTCCCGCTTCGCCCAATTCTATCAGATCGGGCCGGTCAAGGGCTTCGAGCAGGTTGCGGACGAATTTCATCTCGCGCGCGCCGAGCACGACGAAACGCGCATCCTTCGTCCTGTAGACGGAATAGAAGGCCGCACCGCCAAGCGAACGCTGCGATCCCGAGCGCGGCGACGCGCCGCCGGCGATCGCGCTGCCGGCGGTATGCGCGCCCCAGGGCAGAAGGGCATCGAACATCGTCGCATCGATATAGTCGCCCCGGCCGCTCTTCTCGCGCCCGATCAGCGCCATCAGTATCGCCGACAAAGCGGTCAGCCCGGCCGCCATGTCGCCCGCCGCGACGCCCGGAACGACGGGAACGCCATCGGGCCCGTCATTCACCGACAAAAACCCGGCAAGCGCCTGTACGGCGAGATCATGGGCCGGGTGCTGCGCCATCGCGCCTTCCTGCCCGAAGGCCGAGATGGAGCAGTAAACAATGCGCGGATTGATCGCCGAAACGGCGTCATAGTCGAAGCCCAGCCGCCGCATCACGCCGGGGCGAAACCCCTCGACGAAAACATCGGCATCGGCGATCAGCGCGCGCAGCCGCGCCTTGCCCTCTTCGCTCTTCAGGTCGAGCGAGATGCTCTTCTTGCCGCGGTTGAGGCTGCGGAACCAGACGGACTGGCCCGCCTCCATGGGTTGCATGTCCCGCGCCGGATCGCCGGCGACAGGCTCGATCTTGGTCACCTCGGCGCCTTGGTCGGCCATCATCATCGTCGCCATCGGCCCCGGCAGGAACAGCGACAGGTCCAGAACCTTAATACCGTCTAGTTTTGCCATCGAATCAGACGGCGGCTTTGCGACGGGGACCGCGGAACCGCCGCGGCAAGAGCTGACTGTTGGCGTCGCGCATTTTCATTCCCCTTGAGACAAGGCGCCGGCGGAATGCGGTGCCCGGGCCATGCCTTGAGCCCCGGACGCCTTACGTCAAGCCTCTCTTT